>NZ_JAPEHT010000019.1 GCF_028823615.1 Planococcus sp. A6 | reverse complement strand
ACGACTTTGCCGCCGCATAGTTCCACTAATGGCCCATACCCGGAATAGGTCGGTGCCGGCAAGATGACTTCATCGCCTTCTTCCAGAATCGTCCGAAAAACGGAGTCCAAGCCTTCGCTCGCGCCATTCGTAACAATGATTTCGTCTTCTGTCCGATAAGACAAGCCGTAGCTGTCCTTGAAAAAAGATTGAATGGCTTTGCGCAACTCCAGCACGCCTGCGTTATGCGTGTAATTGGTCTGGTTATTGCGGATGGCATCGATTCCTGCCTGCTTGACCGCATCCGGCGTCGGGAAATCCGGCTGGCCGACCGTCAAATTGACCGCATCCGGATAATCCACCATTTGGTTGGCGAATTGGCGAATGCCTGAAAAGACAATCGACTCCGCCCGTTTGTTAATTGTCATGCTCATAGAAAAAACAACCTTTCTTAAATTAGAAATAGCCCTTATTCATAAAGACCTGGCAGCCATAGGGAAAGCTGCGGAACGAACGTGATAACCAACAAACAGATGATCATTGTGAATAAGAATGGCAGGACCGCATAAGCGATTCGCTCGAACTTGACGCCGCCCACACTCGAGGCCACAAATAAATTGACGCCGAGTGGCGGTGTAACAAAGCCGATCGCCAAGTTCGCGACGAGCACGACGCCGAAATGGACAGGGTCCACGCCCACTTCCGTCACGATTGGAAGCAGGATTGGCGTCAGGACAACTAGTGCTGAAATCGTATCGATAAACATTCCTACTACGAGCAATAATACATTAATGGCGAGCAAAATAACGAATGGATTGGTCGATAAAGCCGTTAAATAATCGGAAATCTCACCCGGTATTTGCTGGATTGTCATGAAATAGGCGAAAGATACCGATAACCCGATGATGATCATCGTCGTCGCATTGATGACAATCGTTTCGCGGAAACTTTCATACAAGCCTTGCCAGCTAAGTTCCTTATAGACAAATTTCCCGATAATGATGGCATATACGACCGCGACAACTGCCGCTTCTGTCGGCGAGAACACCCCGCCGTAGATGCCGCCAAGGATGATAACGGGAATCAGCAATGCCCATTTAGCATCCCAGAACGCTTTTCCGACATCCTTTAAATGAAACTCCGATTCTTTGCCGGGTTCCGGTTTATAACCGCGCTTTTTCGAAATTAAATATGCCGTCAGCATCAACGCAGAACCGACAAGAAGCCCCGGCAAAATACCCGCCAAAAACATGCTGCCGACAGATACACTGCCGATGACGCCGTATAAGACGAACGGAATGCTCGGTGGAATCATGACGCCAATCGAGCCGGCAGATGCCGCAATAGCAGAAGCAAAACCACCGCTGTATTTCCGTGCCACCATCGCTGGAATCATGAAGCCTCCAATTGCCGCAACGGTTGCGGGGCCGGAGCCGGATATCGCAGCGAAGAACATACAGGCAACAATCGTCACCATGCTGAGCCCGCCAGTCATCCAGAAGCGCTTCGAGACGCCGCCTTTGCCCATCAGGACTCCGGCAAGCATGAAGAACGGAATCGCAAGCAATGGGAATGAATCAAGTGAAGTAAACGCTTTTTGCGTAATAATGCTCAGTGGCATCGTCGTACCGAAGTAAATGGCCGTTAGCGCCGACACGCCGAGTGCGATGGCGATCGGCACGCCAATCAATAAACAGACAAACAAAGTTCCGAATAGCAGGGCGATCGTCATGCCTGAACACCCCCGTCTTTATGCATTTCGTAATCGCCTTTCCAAATTTGGCGCAATTGCACAATCAAACGGATACACATGCCGATGCCGCCGATCGGAATCGCCAGGAACGGAATCCACATCGGCAATTGCATCGCTGGCGTGACTTGGCCGTTAGATAAACTTTGCATGACAAGAAGGGTTCCAAAATAAGCCAGGAATAACGCCATCGCAAACCAAATCATTAAAGAGATGGTCTCCAAAATCTTTCTCGTAAGCCCATGAAAGCGGGTAATGAATGCTTCGACTCGGATATGTTCACGCAATTTCACTGCATAGCTTGCGCCAATCCATACCTGGAAAATGTGGATATAGCGCGCCATTTCTTCCGTCCAGCTCGGCGCGTTGGAGAATACGTAGCGCCCCACCACTTGGCCGAAAATCAAGGCGACCATCGCAACAAGCGTCAGCACCAATAATGCTTCTTCTGCTTTCGCGAATTTCTTCATCATCAGAATCTTCCTTTCTAAAAAGAAAAATCAAGGAACCACGTCCTTGATTTTTCATCTGTCATTGCTTAGTTATTCGCCTCAAGTGCTCTGTCGATCAAATCTTTCCCGATCTGGCCTTCGTATTTTTCGTAAACCGGTGCAGCCGCTTCGCGGAATGCGTCGCGTTGTTCGTCAGTCAAGTCGTTAATCTGCATGCCTTCTGCCACTAACTGATCCATGAACTCAGTGTCTTGTTGCTGGGCAAGTTCGCGTTGTTGATCGCGGAATTCTTCAGATGCTTCCATCAACAATTCCTGCAGATCTTCAGGCAAGTCGTTGTAGAAATCATCGTTCATGAGAAGAGAAGTCGCTGCATAGACATGGCCAGTCAACGTCAGGTAATCTTGTACTTCATAAAATTTATTCGTGTAATAAAGTGAGATTGGGCAATCCATTGCATCATACGTGCCTTGCTGCAAGGCCGTGTACAATTCGCCGAATGCAAATGGCGAAGCATTGGCACCGAACGCGTTGAATGTATCGGTATGAAGCGGGCTCTCGAGTGTACGCATCTTCAAGCCTTCCATGTCTTCCGGCTTTTCAATCGGCCCTTCGTTATTGGATACGTGGCGGAAGCCGTTTTCACCGAAGACCAGCCCTTTCAAGCCATTGCTTTCCAAATCAGCCATCAATTCCTGGCCGAGCTCCCCATCAAGCGCTTTATATGCAGCTTCGTTGTTATTGAACAAGAACGGCAAATCGAACACCTGGAACTTTTCGTTGAATGAAGCCATCGCAGCAACCGCTGGAATGGTCATTTCGATATTGCCTAGTTGAACCGCTTCGATTGCTTCACGGTCAGAGCCATATAACTGGCCATTTGGATACAATTCGACTTTAATGCGTCCGTCAGATTCGGACTCCAGTTTTTCTTTAAAATCGACTGCTGCCACATGGGATGATTGCTCTTCCGGCACTAAATGGGCAAGGCGGATCGTATACGTTTCGCCGTCTCCGCCTTCGTCGCCTGATGAACTGCCGCTGTCCGGCCGGCCGCAAGCGGCAAGGATCAATACGAGCATAAGTAAAATTAGTCCTGTAAGTTTTTTCATAGTTCCTCCTGTGAAATGTATTTCAGCAGCCTGTCCTCGATATTGTCGAGGTGGGCAGCCAAGTGTTTTTTAGTCTTCTCCAAATCCCCTTGTTCCAACGCTTCAATGATGGCACCGTGTTCTTGGTGGGCGATCACAGCACTATCGAATACTTTTTTAGACAACAGCAAGAACGCACGGCTGCCCCCTGTGTTCACTGCGTGGATCAATTCACGCAAGCGCTTGTTCGGGTGGTATTCATAGAATTGGTCGTGGAACCATTGATCCCAATCCATGAATTCCGCAAAATCATGCGCTTGAATCGCTTCCCATTGACGTTCATGGGCATAGCGCAATTCCTTTAAGACATGCTGTTGATCTGCTTTCGACAACCCTTCAATCCCGTAAATCTCAAGCAATCTCCTGAGCTCCATGATTTCCTTGACGTCCTGGTGGGTAAATTTGGCGACGAGCGCCGGTTTCGTTTTCCTCAACTCGATAAGCGCATCAACAGCGAGTCTCTTCAGCGCCTCCCGCAGCGGCGTCCGGCTGATGCCCAGTTCAGCTGCCAGCTTTTCTTCCGGCAATTCTTCCCCCGGCTTCAATTCTCCGCTGATGATCATTTTCTTGATGGATTCGTATGCCTGTTCAGCCAACGTCGGCTGCTTGACGATTTTTCTCATGATTCCTCCCTTCCCATCCAAAACTTACACAGTGTATACTGTATACAGAAAGTATAGAATACTCATTTTTATTTGTAAACATAAATTTCAGAATAAATTCACATTTTAGACATATCCTTTTTCCGTTGAAGAACCTATACTTTTAAGTTACCGTTCCACCTCGCGAGAAAAAGCCAGTGCATGCTCTTGTATAAATAGAAAAGGAGTTGTTCAAATGTCCATTAAAACGAATGACGAGTGGATCAAAATCTTATCAGGCCGCTTGAACCCCGGCCAATTATCCACAAGCGAAGGCGAACGCTATCGCCATAGCCACGATGAATCCGATCACCATCCTGTCGAACCCGACGTGGTCTGTTTCCCCGAAAGTACAAAAGATGTCCAGGCGGTGCTCTTGATTGCGAAAGACCATCACATTCCGGTCACGGCTTTTGGTGCCGGCTCTGGTCTCGAAGGATCCGCCATACCGATCAGAAAAGGCATTTCGCTTAATTTTGAACGGATGAATCAAGTGCTTCATTTTGCACCCGAAGACTTGCTCGTGACTGTTCAGCCCGGCATTACACGTCTCGCCTTGAACCAGCGCATCAACCGGCATGGCCTGCAGTTTCCGATTGATCCCGGTGCGGATGCATCGATCGGCGGCATGGCAGCAACCAACGCGAGTGGCACTACCGCCGTCCGCTACGGCGTCATGCGCGACCAGATCCTGGACATGGAAGTCGTGCTGGCAAACGGCAGCATCATCCATACCGGAACGAAAGCGAAGAAATCTTCTTCCGGCTATTCAGTCGGCGGATTATTTGTCGGCTCTGAAGGGACGCTCGGCATCATCACCGAAATCACATTGAAGCTCCACGCCATCCCGGAACATACCATTGCGGCCTCGTGTACTTTCGAAACGCCGCGCGAATGTGCCGAAGCGGCGAACAGTGTGCTATTGATGGGCATCCCGGTGCAGCGTATGGAATTCGTCGATGCCCCGAGCATTAAAAAGGTCAATGAATACGGCGGCTATGGGCTTCCTGAAAAACATTCGCTGTTCTTTGAATTTGCCGGACTGACGCAGTCGGCCATTGAAGACGCCCGCCTCGCCGAGGAACTCATGGAGGATTTGGGTGCGCATAATTGGCATGTCGCGGCCGATGCTGAAGAACGCGGCAAAATCTGGAAAGCACGCCATGAAATGGCCTATGCTTATCGCCACCAGCCCGGCGTTTCTGTCACGGGCGGTGACGTTTGTGTACCGATTTCCAAGTTACCTGACCTTCTCGAACTCGGCCGTGAATTGATCGAAGCGAGCGGGTTGGAAGGTGGGCTCCTCGGGCATATCGGTGACGGTAATTTTCATACGTGCATCGTTTATGACCCTGAATCCATAGAACAAAAACAATTGGCTTTCGGAATTAACGATCAGCTGGCGTTCCGTGCCATTGAACTTGGCGGCAGTTGCACAGGCGAACATGGAGTTGGCCTCGGCAAGCAAAAATTCCAGGAAAGTGAGCACGGCGAAGCATTGGTTCTTTTCAAAAACATGAAACACATGCTCGACCCGGAGAATCTATTGAATCCCGGGAAGATCTTCGCATAGCGGCCATCATCTTCAGCAACAAAATAGGCTATAGGCCAGCTTATGTATCATCTTTTTTATCCACACCAAAAATCCCCGGATTTCTATTCATCTATCAACTCAATAAATCCATAAAAAGAATACCACGGACGAAAAATTCGCCAAAAAATGCGACATGGCGCTTATCCAGGCATTGCCTGTTTTGTAAAAGACAATCCCGAAAAGCAAGCTATTGATGAATACAAAGAATAAATCATATATAACGATAGACGCATCTCCTAAAACGGCATGGCCGAGCGCAAAGAGCAACGACGATAGCAGCAATGCCGGAAGAATGGACATCGCTTTGCCCAACTGATTTTGGAAAAAAGCACGCCACGCGATCTCTTCCCCCAAGGCAAAAAAGGCTAGTTGAAAAACCAGCAGTAACAGCAAATCCCAGGATAGAAAAGCTTCCGTTCTCGCGACGACATGCACGAGATAGCCAGGCAAAAAGATGAGGGCAATGCCGATGCTGACCAAATTCATCACGACCGGAAGAAGGATCCACAGCCAGATGCCTTTGTGTTTCAAATTCTGCCGCACGTTCCGAAGGTCCAATCCACTTTCGCGCGAAGACTGCTTTTCTCTCCGTTTAATGACGAAAAAGAAAATGATGCCGATGATCACGGCAAGTCCCGCAATTTCGACTCCAGAAAAATTGGCGAATGACAGGATCGCCATAAGGATCATGCCGATTAACGGCAATACACCGATGTTTTTCATCCGTCCACCCCTTCAACTGATTTAGAAATCCAAAAGTGATGTTTCCAGTTTCTTCTAGCTTTACAATTCGGCTCAACTCCTGTTATTCCTCCTTTGGTGAGGCGTCTCTGTTGTTTCATAAACTAACTCACCATTTGGAAGCCCATTATCCGCATTTATCGCTTTTGATTCGAGACAATTGGTATACTGTTCAAGATAACAAGCTTCAAGAAGGACGGGATGAATTGAAACCATTATCGCCAACAGGCGGATTTATATATACCTATGCATATCATCAAGACGAGAAGGATTTATGCCAATTGGAAATGCGTGCATTTTTCGGTGAAGACACTGGCGAAAAAGTCATCAAAAGCAGCCGTGCCATCGCTCCAGGCCGGAGCCCATTCATCAAGGAACGAATCGAGCTCTTGTTTGAAGAAGCCGAGTTCGCGGATATTGTAAAACGGGCTGGTGGATTGGACATGGTAGATTCTACATTTAAAGTGATCTTTCCGAAAATCAACGGCTTGGACGCGGCTGAGCAAGTGGATTTTGACGAAAAGCGTGACATGGAGCGCCAAATCGGCTTTGTCATTAAAGGAAAAGCCGATGTCCACAACCCCGATATCATATTCGGGTTGATTCCATATGATGGCCGCTGGCACTTCGGAATCTATCAATTGAGCGAATCCGTCTGGTTCAAGCACCAGCAAAAACCGCGTGAATACTCAACTGCGCTCAGCACGAAAACCGCTCGCGCCATCGCCAATATTGCCGTGCCGGATCCGAAGGGAGTTAAAGCGATCGACCCTTGCTGCGGCATCGGGACAGTGCTCGTTGAAGCTTTATCGATGGGGATCGACATCGTCGGCCGGGACATCAATCCACTCGTCGTTGACAAAGCTTTATCGATGGGGATCGACATCGTCGGCCGGGACATCAATCCACTCGTCGTTGACGGTTCGCGGGAAAACATTGTGCATTTCGGCTTGTCGGGGTCGGTCGACTTGGGCGCAATTGCCGACATTACAGAGCAATACGACGTCGCCATCATCGACATGCCTTATAATCTGTACACCCACGCAACCCCCGATGAACAACAGGAAATCCTGAAACACGCTTTGCCGGTCACCGAAAAACTGCTCGTTGTCACCATTGAACCGATCGACCATATGATCGAACAAGCAGGGTTCACGATAACTGACCGCTGCATCGCGAAAAAGTCGTTGTTCCTGCGGGAAATCCTCGTCTGTGAAAAAACAGGGATGCCACCTTATGCCGGGAAGAAATTTCAACAAGCATGAAATACAATGCACGGCCATAAAAAATCACCCCGACAATTAGTTCGGGGTGATTTTTTCGCTAGCCTTCCAAACGCCTACTCCATTTGCTATTCCAGTTCTTGCACCGCATAGGAAACCATTTCATAGCGTTCGCCGACCCGTACGACCGTAAATGTCAGCCTAAGATCATTGCGATCCGCCAGATGCTGGATGGGCTCATTTCCTTGGTAAAGGTTGACCGCATAGTAATCATTGCCGACTTTCACTTCGATCACACGGCCATCTGCCAGCCCGAAAGGTTCTTCAGTGGTGAGTTCAAGAACTTTCCCAGTGATTTTAAGCGGCTGAAGCACTTGCAATTCTCCGCTGGGCAAAGTGATGGTGTTGCCGAATTTATTGCGCAACGTGTATTTCGTATCGCCTGACTTCACATAGTACGTTGCGGAAGTCCGTTCAATCACCCCAACATCAGGATACAAGGTCAAGACTTGCCCGATTATGATCAAGTCTGATGTCAAATTGTTCATTTTCTTGATGCTGTCGATCGACACGCCTGTTCGTTTGGAAATGGAGTACAAAGTATCCCCTTTGACCACTTGATAATTTCTTGCATTCAAATCTTCCTGGTTTCCAGACCATGGTTGGGTTTTATGCGGGATGGCAAGTTTTTGCCCAACGATGATTTTGGTGCTGGTCGTAAAGTTCGCTGCCATCAGCTGCTCTACTACCAAGCCATACTTTTTCGCGATGCTGTAGAAAGTATCTCCTTTTTGGACAATGTAATAACTGGCCACTTCAGTAGCTGCACTGGGTGACATGATAGGGCCTGCCGCTGCTGCGGATGAGACTAGCGCAAATGATAAGAGAACTTTAGATAGCCGTTTCTTCCCTTTCGGCATTTGTGGCACTTTCTTCTTGGCTGGAGGGACAGGTGTCAAATGAAGTTCAGTCATTTTACCTCCCTACTTTCCTGTTTTATTTTTATATCCACCACTACTTAAGTACCCTTTTATTAAAAATAACAATCATTTTTTTGTTATTATTACAGCATTTTTACATTTCATTATACAGTAAGTAAATCTTTCACTTTCCTGACTTCTATCCATTGGGCAGTCATCAATTGCTACATTCCCCTTAATATAAGGTGTTGGATATTTTGACATCGCCTACATCAATGGCTATCATAAAACCATAGAATTAATTCTGCTCCATAACAGGGTCAGGCCATCGTTCATGCGCGAATGTCGCCCCTTTTCCAGTGATTGATTGTCCCATATTTTAATAATTCGGTAGAGTGAGCCAGACAATTGAGCTGGAGTAACACCAAGAGAGCGGAAGCTTCTTTTTGGTGTTTTTATTTTGCATAATAATCCTATTTATATACTTTTTGTTGTTAACAAAGACAGAAAGGAGAATTCGATGTTCGGTTTTTCTGATTTTATTTCACTCGTGATTTCCGCTTTTATCATACTGCCATTAACGATTCTCATAAGGGAAACGGGATATCTGATTGCCAGCGGCGTTGTCGGGGTGAAAAATCCGAGGCTGACGATCGGCTCAGGACCACGTGTTTTTAAAATCGGGATATTCGATGTACGCAAGTACTATCAATTGTACAGTTGGTTTTCTTACGATTCATTGAAGAGAGACAATAAATTCGCTTATATTTTTTTATATGGGAGCCCTATCATGATGACGCTTGTTCTGGCATTGTCACTCAATGCGCTCCTTGCTAATGGCGTCCTACAGTCATTCATGACTTTTTGGGATCGATTTATTTTCTACGCTATTTTTTACCTATTGTTTGATGTGGTGCCGATGAAAATGCAAGGGGGCATGCCCAATAACGGCATGATTATTTACGAGATGTTGCGGTATGGGAAACGGATGGATTACAACGAAAATCCTTTCATTCCATCCACATCAGATGCCGATAAGGAACAGGAAGAAATACTTGAGAAGGTTAAGCAATATCAAAAAGAATAAAATGAATTACCAAAAACCGTTGAGAGATTTCTCAACGGTTTTTTTAATCGAAGAAACTTATACCCACCAGCTCCACGAAACGACGAGCGCGACGATGGAGACGACAATCGAAGCAATGACTGCCATGGAACGTTCCCTCCGGATCAACATCGAAGTAATGCCAGAGACCAACGCAACGACAAATGAAGCAAGGGACATCAGCAGCAGAAACGTCAAAAGCAAATTATCGGTCATTTCCCCTTCAAACGCCAGCGGCAACTCCTGGAATGCGCCGGCAAGGGCGATGACCAGTGCCAATAGCAGCGGGACGACCGTGAAGACAACAGATATATTGCCGAGCTTGGATTTAGGCCAGATTGTCATATCAGCCTCCACCTTTCCCCTCGTTTTATGTTCTGCATAGTGTATTCCACTTGCCGCCCCCATTTCCTGCCGAACGAATTGTAAAAATTGTTAAAATCCGAGACGGCTGCGCACTTCGGCTGTGTAGTTTTGGCTGACGGGAATCGTCGAGCCGTCACGCAAAGTCAAAACATAATTCGAAGCGACGTCTTTTGCGATTTCTTCTATATAATGCACGTTGACGATAAATGAACGATGGACAGTCAAGAAATAATCAGGCAGTTGTTCTTTCAGGTTCTTCAGCGTATGGCTCGAACAATAAGGATCTTCGTCTGCATAGAACCAGGTTTTCTTTTGGCTGCTTTCGATATGGGATACTTTCTCCACGGGAATCGGGCGCCAACTGTCATCTTGCTTGCCCGTCAAAAAGGCGAGCGGCTTTTTTCTCCCTACCACATAATCGGGCGGCAAAGTGATGACCAGCACGGCATCTCGGTTGTCGATGGTAATCGGGTAGCCAATGCCGTAATAAGCAGATCCGAGGACAGCTTCTTCGACATACATTTCGACTTTGCTGCCTTCTTTAGCGACACGAGCCGCGATGGTGCCGGATGATACTGGCTGCCCTTCTTTAATGGAGAGATCATGGACGCCCGCTTTATAGTAAATATACCGATTATCGGCTGCAACAGCGATCGACGCCTCTTTCGGAATCCAGTCTCCGATGATGAATCCTACCTGTTCCAATACAGTGTTTGCCATGGCCATTTCCCCTTTCAAGTCCATTCATCCGAATATTCCGCCTTTTATCCGCCTATATCGGCTTTTGTCATTTTTTCAGGACAGGCTGAATATTCTGTTATATATTAATATACATCAAAACAAACTGTATTAATACAGTTGATTTTAAAAATATTTCTACACCGGAAAGGGATGGTTGGAATGGTAAACAAACAACAGCAAATCGAGGAACTGAACAAAACATGGCAGGAAGATAAACGCTGGGAGAACATCGAGCGTCCATATACAGCGGAAGATGTTGTCAAACTCCGTGGATCGGTCATGATCGAGCATACACTCGCGAAACGCGGTGCAGATCGCCTCTACCGCCAGATTAACGAAATGCCTTTCGTAAACGCTCTCGGCGCACTTACCGGCAACCAGGCGGTACAGCAAGTGAAAGCAGGGTTACAAGCCATTTACTTGAGCGGCTGGCAAGTAGCGGCAGATGCAAACTCCGCTGGACAGATGTACCCGGATCAAAGCTTGTATCCAGTTAACTCGGTTCCTGATGTTGTCCGCAAAATCAACCGCGCATTGCAGCGTGCAGACCAAATTGACAGTGTCGAAAACACGGAAGGCTTCGACTGGTTCGCACCGATCGTCGCAGATGCTGAAGCTGGATTTGGCGGCCCCCTTAATGTATACGAATTGATGAAGTCGATGATCGAAGCTGGCGCAGCTGGCGTTCACTTTGAAGATCAACTCGCTTCCGAGAAAAAATGTGGACACTTGGGCGGTAAAGTATTGCTTCCGACTCAAAACGCAGTGAAAAACCTTGTTTCCGCTAGACTTGCAGCTGACGTAATGGGCGTTCCGACACTCATCATCGCCCGTACGGATGCAGATGCAGCAGACTTGATCACAAGCGATATCGATGAGCGCGACCACCAGTTCATCACCGGCGAACGCACACCGGAAGGCTTCTACCGCACAAACCCAGGCATCGACCAAGCAATCGCACGCGGCCTTGCATATGCACCATACGCTGACTTGATCTGGTGTGAAACTTCCCACCCGAACTTGGAAGAAGCTCAGCAATTCGCAGATGCCATCCATGCACAATTCCCGGGCAAGATGCTTGCGTACAACTGCTCGCCTTCATTCAACTGGGCTGCGAAGCTTGATGAAGATACCATCGCGAAATACCAAGTTGAACTTGGCAAGATGGGCTATAAATTCCAATTCGTTACACTTGCAGGATTCCATGCACTCAACCACAGCATGTTCGAACTGGCTTACGACTACAAAGACAACGGCATGGCTGCTTACTCGAAATTGCAGCAAGCTGAATTCGCTTCAGAATCAAAAGGCTACACAGCAACTCGCCACCAGCGCGAAGTGGGCACAAGCTACTTCGATGAGATCTCACAAATCGTTTCCGGCGGAACTAGTTCAACGACGGCGATGAAAGGCTCGACTGAAACCGAACAATTCCAGACAGTGAAAGGGTGATTTGATTGCTGACGAAATCGAATGTACAGATTACAGGTGAAGCGGTTCCTGGCATGGAGGAGATCCTGACTCCTGAAGCGCTGGAGTTCATTGAAAAGCTGCACACTCGTTTCGACAAGCGTCGGATCGAACTTCTGGAAAAACGCCAGGTGCGCCAACAAGAACTCGATAGCGGCAAAAAGCTTGATTTCCTACCTGAAACGAATGAAATTCGTGAAGGGGACTGGAAGATCGCTCCCCTTCCGGAAGATATGAAAGACCGCCGTGTGGAAATCACCGGCCCAACCAACCGCAAAATGCTCATCAACGCGCTGAACTCTGGCGCGAAGATGTTCATGGCTGACCTCGAAGACGCAACAGCACCAAGCTGGTACAACGTCATCGACGGACAGGTCAATTTACGGGACGCGGTTCGCCGGCAAATTGATTTTGAAATTCCTGAAACTGGCAAGAAATATGCGCTCAATGAAAAAACGGCAGTCTTAATGGTGCGCCCGCGCGGCTGGCATCTACCGGAGAAGAACCTACTCATTGATGGAAAGCCGACTTCCGGCAGCCTGGTCGATTTCGGGCTATATTTTTTCCATAATGCCAAAGAATTGATTGACCGCGGCACTGGCCCTTACTTCTATTTGCCGAAACTTGAGAGCCATCTGGAAGCGCGCCTTTGGAACGATGTATTCATCTTTGCACAAGATGAGCTCAGCATTCCGCAAGGCACGATCCGGGCGACGGTGTTGATCGAGACGATCATGGCAGCATTCGAAATGGACGAAATCCTTTACGAATTGCGAGATCATTCAGCTGGCCTCAACTGTGGCCGCTGGGACTATATCTTCTCGGTCATCAAGCGCATGCGCAACAATCCGGATTATATCTTCCCGGATCGCTCCCAAGTGACAATGACGGTCCCATTCATGAAGGCATATACGTCGCTGTGCATCAAAACCTGCCACCGAAGAGGGGCTCCGGCAATGGGCGGCATGGCTGCTCAAATCCCGGTCAAAGGCGATGACGTTGCCAACACAGCCGCTTTCAACAAAGTCGCTGAAGACAAGCGCCGTGAAGTGACGGACGGCCATGACGGCACGTGGGTCGCCCACCCTGGCATGGTCCAGACGGCGATGGAGCAATTCGACAAATACATGCCGACACCGAACCAGATCGCCAAACAGCGCGACGATGTCCACGTGACCGCAGAACAGCTGGTCGAAGTTCCTGAAGGATCGATCACCGAAGATGGCCTGCGTTCCAATATCTCAGTCGGCATCCAATATATCGCCTCTTGGCTTTCCGGAAACGGCGCTGCACCGATCAATAATTTGATGGAAGATGCAGCGACAGCGGAAATTTCCCGCTCCCAAGTGTGGCAATGGATCCGCCATCCGAAAGGCGTCCTAGAGGATGGACGTAAAGTCGACGTCAGCTTGTTCCACGAAGTCATCGAAGAAGAAGATGCTTTGATCAAACAAGCGGTCGGCGAAGAGCGCTATAATGCCGGACACTACGCGGAAGCCCGCGAGTTGTTTACAAGTCTCACATTGCAAAGTGATTTTGCTGAATTCTTGACGCTGCCAGGGTACGAAAAACTAAACTAAAAACTGGAGGAGATCACTATGAAAAACATGCAAACATTTGAGACGCGTACACGAAAAGAATGCCGGGAATGCGGTTGTGAAATCAAGGAACGCCGGGAATCGATCATCTACGAATGCGAACGCTGCATCGCAAATAAAGACGAATAGAAAAAAAGGGAGATCCGAAATCGGATCTCCCTTTTCTATCTTTCATTCCTGGTTTGATGCTTCAATGCGGTAGCTTTCATCAGCTTCGATAGCGTTGAAAATATTGATATAACGCATGCCTTGCTGCGCAGGTTCTTCCGGTGCTTCCTCTTCATCGAGCACTTCCTTGAGCGGTTGCTTGACCGGCTCTTCGACAGTCGCATCGTAGTCTTCCATCAAACTTTGGAGTTCTCCGTATGAGTCGATGCCTCTCGATTCTTTTACTTGTTCAAACAGGCGGTCCGATTCGTCTTGCGTCAATTCTACGTAACCGACCGTAATTCGTTGTTTTGCCATGTCTACCCCTCCAGCTTCATTGTTTCTTTTCCATACCCTTGTGAAGAAAACGACTAAACATGCTTGGTGAAAACTGGAGATTTCCGCTATGATGGAAACAGCAGGAAAATGAGAGTGGAGGGATTCTATGCGCGTCGCCATATTCGATTTCGATGGCACTTTGTATGCAAAAGAAACATTTCAATTGATGATGAACCATCTAAAGAACCACCCGATCCATAGCCGCAGATACCGTAAATTTTACCGTGCCATCATGCCGCCGTATATCGGCCATAAACTGAAAATCTACCCGGAAGCGAAAATGCGGGCTCGTTCAGTCCAGGCGTATCTGGCCGCACTCGAGACTTTTTCCAAACAAGAACTGGAAGAATATTTCGGCGAAATTGCCTCGCTCATGCACGATGATTTCAACCACGAAGTCGTCGAGCGCCTAAAGCAGCACGTCTCCAACGAAGACTATTGCATGCTCGTCTCCGGCGCATTCACGCCGCTCTTGCATGCCGTAACGAAGGAATTGCCGATTGAGAAAATCATCGGCACAGAAGTTCCTTATGAAGCAGATATTCTTGCACACAGGACACCTGTTATCCATATCCAGGGGCCGCTCAAAACCGAAAAGATCTTGGAAGCACTTGGCAATCAAGCAATCGATTGGAAAAACAGCTATGCCTACGGCGACAGCCTGTCAGATGTACCTGTACTGGAACTTGTCGGCAATCCCGTCGCTGTGCGTCCCGAACCGCGACTGCGAACACTCGCCTCTGAACGCAATTGGGAAATTATTTAAAAAAGAATCGCACATAGCGATTCTTTTTTTATTATGAAGCGCTGCGCCATTCCATCAAACGGATAGCAATCGCCATGCAGATGCTGCCGAAACCAAGCAGCAGCAATAACGGAATCGCGACCGCCTTCAGGCCGTTTCCATAGACGGCGACACTTGTTAAGGCCTGCAAACCGTACGTGATGGGCAATGCTTTCGAGACCGCGAGCAGGATTTCATTGGTCACCAGCTCAATCGGCCAGAACGCACCGCCCACCATCGCCATTCCTGTCGCGACAATCGGAATGACGGCACCAAGCTGCTGCGGTTTGGTAATGAGTGAGATAATCAACAGCCCGAGTGCGACGATGGAAAATGTGTAGCACGCCGCAATGGCGATCAATAGCCAGAACCGGTCCCCCAGCTCAAAACCGAACGCAAAGCGGAACAGCAGAAAAATAAGGGTGATCTGGGAAAACCCGATCAAAAAACTATAGCCCAGATGGCCAAGATACATCTGCCATTTGCGGACCGGCGAAATGATCATCCGGCTCCAGGTCCCTGTCCTCTTTTCATCCACGATGCGCACCAGGCTGAACATGATTGTATAGATGACAAAGAACAAGGTCATGCCAAACAATAGCTGGAGTTGCCCGTTGTATTGAAAACTGTCTTCCTCGCCTTGCAGCGATTCAACCGATAGCGTTAACGCCGGATCAGACAAGGCCGACTCCATTTCCGCCCTGATTCCTGGTGTCGTTTGCTCCGCATTTTCGAGACGCAATTCTTCTGAATAGATGCGTCTCAGGAACGAATCCAAGGCAAAACGCGCCGGATCTTCCCTGCCGACAAGCAAACGGTAATCGGCTTCAAGCAAATTGACGGCTTGGGAGACGTCTCCTTCCGCTACATACGAACGGGCTTCGGATTCGGGCATTAATTCAAACTGGAATTGTTCTTCGCCGTTCAAGCGTTCGATCCAAGTTTGTGCTTGCTGATTGTTCATTGATTCATCCGCATAGACGGGAATCATTTGCGGCCCGCTTTGCCCGCCTGCCGCTGTAACAGAGACGAAAATGACGGTAAGCCCGAACATCGCCAACACGAGCAGGGGTTTTCGGTAAAAACGGCGCCATTGCAGTAAGAACACAGCTTTCATGCCGCTCCCCCCTTTCTCGGAAATATGGCAAGTGCCAATAGCAAGAAGATTACTGCTACGACTGCGATCCGCAAGAGCGGACCTGTCAATTGGCCGAGCTCAGGTTCTAATAGCCAGGAAAAATAGGCGGACAGCGCTGCTCCGTTCGGGGTCCAATTACCGATCGTCCGAAGCATTTCCGGCATGCCATCAAGCGGCATAAAACTGCCGCCGACAAACGCCATTAGGGAAATGATACCGCCTGAGAAAATCGCTGGCACGGCATCGCTCTCAAGTCTCAAGGTTATAGCGACCATCAGAGCGGCGAGGCAACCGACCGATAATGCCAGTACGATGGAAATGATGGCAATCCCCAACCAAAAAGCCCAGGAATCGGCTGCAAACGTCCGGAACAACAACGCCGACAAGCCAAACAATAAAGTAAGCTGCACGGTGACAATTGCCGCTGCAGCGATGGCCTTGCTGCTCAAATACAGCAACGGCGGCCGGTTCGACAAACGGATCCGGTCGAAAACCATCTGTTTTTGTTCTAGATTCGCCTGTCCGGCAATCGTGGATCCGACAAACAACACAAACATGACGGCCATGCCGATCGTATAGTATTGAAACGAAGTGATCGGCTGACGTGCAGTGATCGTTTCAATGCCACCAGATACTTCCGCTGCCGATTGTTGTCCCGACAGCCTGGAAATCGATCCTTCAAAATTTACGGTGCGCACAAATTCGTTGAGGATGGACTTGAGAACATCTGTCTGCGGAGATGATAAATCCGCTACCAGCAATTCCAGTTCGCCGCTTGCGCTTTCGCCAAACAGCATATTTCTCAAGGAACCTTCTGTGAACCCTTGCGGCAAGGTAATGACCGCATCCACCGTTTCTTCATCCAGGCTTTCTTGCGCCTCTGCCCGGCTCATCCGTTCAATCGTTACCAATTCGCTCAAACTCTCATCTTCCAGAAGGGAGACGAGCATCGTTTGCGGACTGGCCGATTCAGCCGCCTGTTTCAGCGCTTGTTTTTCCTCCGGTGGCAGCCCCATTTCCTCGATATCACTTTGAAGCGACGCCACTGCCTGCGCTTCGTCCTCTTGTGACACAAGCGCTATGTCCATTTCCAAAGCTTCCAGGTCACCTGAAAAAATGCCGCGCAGTGAAAAGCCGAGAATTGCAATGAGTAAAAAAGGCATTGCTAAAAGTATCAATAGTTCGGAACGGTCGCGGAGCAATAACATGATGTCTTTTATTAAAAAAGCGCCCATAAAGCTCCCCTCCTCAGTCCCTTAATTTGCGACCAGTCAGCCGCAGGAATACGTCTTCAAGGGTCGGCGTCTGGACATTGACGTTGACCACTTGGGCCCCGTAGCGTTCCGCTTCGTGGAACAAAGCCGCAAGCAATCTTGTTCCTTTCGGGATGATCAGCTTCAAGCTATGCTCCTCAGCTGTCGCCTGCTGAACCCCTTCTATTTCGCTGAGTTTCGTGAAGAGTTCCGGATAATTTTGGTCGAAATCGATCAACACCGTTTCCTGATCCGACAAAATCGCTTTGAGCTCTTCTTTCGTTCCTTCCGCGATGACTTTTCCGTGGTCCATGATGTAGACGCGGTCACAGAGCTTTTCCACTTCTTCCATGTAATGGCTCGTATAGAGGACCGTCATTCCTTCGTCCTGGTTGAGCTTGCGAATTGTCTCTAACAGGTGGTTGCGCGATTGCGGATCGATGCCGACTGTCGGTTCGTCCATGATCAGCACTTCCGGTTCATGCATCATCGCTGCTGCCAAATTGACCCTCCGCTGCATGCCTCCAGAATAATTTTTGACCAGCTCTTTTTTTCGGTCTGCCAAACCGACGAGTTCCAGCACATAATCGATGCGCTGTTCGAGTTTGTTTCCCGACAATCCGTAAAGCCGGCCAAAGAACTTCAAGTTCTCATAAGCGCTCAACTCTTCGTATAAGGCTATTTTTTGCGGCACGACGCCAAGCACACGGCGCATTTCACCAGGCTTTTTCAACACGCTCTTGCCGTTAAGCTTCACATCTCCCGAGCTCGGCTTCATCAACGTGGAAATCATGGCAATCGCCGTGGACTTGCCAGCCCCGTTCGGCCCCAATAGCCCAACCGATTCCCCTTGCCTAAGCACCAAACTCACGTCATCGACCGCAATGGTATCTTTGAATTTTTTTGTCAGTTGCTGCGTTTCAAGCATAAGGCACCTCCATTCCTAAAACTCTTGTTAAATCTATCCTACTTCAATTCACAAAAAATGCCATTATATTCTATAAGAATATTCACTCTTTTGCTGTGAATTTCTCTCCCATCTATTTCTGCACATAATAAAAGACAGAGCGCAAAGGCTCTGTGTTTTCGATTTTCATTTTTTATTCAACTTTAATCCATCGTTTCCAAACAAATCCGCACGCCGCGCAATAAGTCTTCATGGGACCAGCTCGGCAGCTTTCCGTGTTCAATTGCCAATTGGTGATCCGCCGGGATATGGATAAAGCCCGACAGCATTTCCGGCTTGTTCGTGGCTGCGTAATGAAGTCCCTCATACATAATATTATTGCATAGATATGCACCAGCTGTATTGGAAATCTCCGCCGGCAATCCCCCCTGAAGCAATGCTTGTGTCATCTTGCGTACCGGCAAGGTCGATAAATAAGCGGCGGGCCCTTGTGCAGAAATCGGTTCATCGACCGGCTGGTAGCCTTCATTATCCGCATCGCCATCTTTGACATTAAGTGCGACACGCTCAGGCGTAATCTTGTAGCGGCCAGCTGCGAGCCCCAAAGAAACGACTGCATCAGGCTTCAACTCATCGATCCATTGCACTATCAGTTCACCTGAATGATTAAAATCGACCGGCAAGATACGGCTGATGATGCGGTATCCGCCAATCTGTTCGCCGTCCAATTTCTCCGCAATTCTCATCGTTGGGTTGACCGTGTATTCCAAAAAAGGTTCGAATCCTGTCAAAAGCAAACTTTTCATCTTTTCACACTCCAATTTTCTGAACTATTTGAATTAATAATTATTCATAAATATGTATAAAAACTCTTTTACTTGTTGTGTCGTCGTGTTAAGATTCATTTTATCGAATAAACATACAACGGAGGGAATTATTATGAAGAAATCATATTTACTTGCAGGCGGCGTTTCTGCACTGCTGTTGACAGCTTGCGGCCAAGAAGACACAGCGACGGGAGCTGCCGAGCACAAAGAAGTATTGGAAATGGGCACATCCGCTGAGTTCGCGCCATTTGAATCACGCAACCCACAAGGGGACATCGTCGGGTTTGATATCGACCTTGCCAATTATATCGCAGATGAACTCGGTGTTGAACTGAAAATCACCGATATGAAATTTGACGGCTTGATCGGCGCTTTGCAAAATGACCGTGTCGACCTGGTGTTGGCCGGCATGTCCGCGACGGATGCCCGCAAGGAAAACGTCGACTTCTCCACGGAATACAACCATTCTGGTGAAATGTTCGTCTCCCAAAAAGGCTCTGGCCTCGAGACACTTGAAGATCTGGAAGGATTGACGGTGGGCGTACAACTCGGCACGATCCAAGAAGAAGGCGCGAAGAGCATCATCGAGGATGAAGTAATCGATTTCGAACTGAAGGCACTCGACGATTCCGGCGCGTTGATCCAGGAGATTCTTTCCGGACGCATCGATGCTGCTTATATGGATAAGCAAGTCGCGCTCGGCTATATCGAAGCACAAGGGCTTGATGCATTCGACGACCCGACGACTGCTTCTCCTGGCATGGCTGTTGCCTTCCCAAAAGGCAGTGACTTGGTGGATGAAGTCAACGCCGTCCTCGCTGAAATGGAAGAGAGCGGCAAACTCGATGAATTAAAAGACAAATGGCTCACAGACGAGCAGTAAAATTCGCCTTTAGAAAAGAGTTGGAACTGTTATGAATCTTGATTTTTCACAAATCGTCCCGTATATCCCCTTCATGCTCGAAGGGATTTGGGTGACTTTAAAATTCGTCTTTTTCGCAATCATTCTCGGCTCCATTCTCGGGACCTTGCTGGCACTGTTTAAAATCGGTTCAGCAAAGCCGCTGAGATGGTTCGCCGATGCTTATACGTCGATTTTTCGCGGAACGCCGCTTATTTTGCAGCTGATGATCATTTATTACTCGATCCCTCAATTGACCGGCTATGACATCTCGCCGTTTCTATCTGCAATTCTCGCGTTCGGATTGAACTCCTCCGCTTATATTTCGGAAATCATCCGCGCCGGTATCCAAGCGGTCGACAAAGGCCAGCTCGAAGCAGCACAGGCTCTTGGCGTCCCGTACGGCGCGATGATGAAAGACATTATCTTACCGCAAGCACTGAAGAATATCCTGCCTGCCTTGATGAATGAATTCATTACCTTGACGAAAGAATCCGCCATCGTCTCGACGATCGGCTATCTGGACTTGATGCGCCGCGCCCAAGTGGTCGGGGCAGACTTGTTCCGCAACTTTGAGCCGCTATTGTTTGTCGGCCTGATCTATTGGTGCCTGGTCATGGGCTTAACGGTAATCGGACGCATGGTCGAAAGGAGATTGAAGCTTAGTGATTGATGTACAAGCCTTATCGAAAAAATTCGGGGACAACCTCGTATTGAGCGATATTTCAACCAGCATCCAAAAAGGCGAAGTTGTCGCGATCATCGGCCCGTCCGGCTCCGGCAAATCGACTTTTCTGCGCTGCTTGAATTTACTGGAGACACCGAGCTCAGGAAGCATCGAAATCAACGGCAAGAACTTGACCGCCTCCAAAAAAGAAATTCATAAAATCCGCCAGCAAATCGGCATGGTGTTTCAGCATTTCCATCTCTTTCCCCATATGACGGTGCTGGAAAATTTAATGTATGCCCCGATGAAAGCGAAAGGCGTCAAAAAATACGACGCCGAAGAAAAGGCGCGCCAATTGCTCGAGCGCGTAGGCCTGGCTCAAAAAGCCGATGCTTACCCAAATAGCTTGTCCGGCGGCCAGAAGCAGCGTGTCGCGATTGCACGCGCACTTGCCATGGAACCGGAACTCATGCTGTTCGATGAGCCGACCTCGGCACTCGACCCGGAAATGGTCAAGGAAGTATTAGAGGTCATGAAAGATCTTGCAAAATCCGGCATGACGATGGTCGTTGTCACCCATGAGATGGGCTTTGCCAGAGAAGTCGCAGACCGCGTCTTGTTTTTGGACCATGGCGTCCTTGTCGAAGAAGGCGAGCCTGAAAGCTTTTTCAAACACCCGGCGAGCGAACGCGCACGCGATTTCCTGGATAAAGTACTGTAACGGGAAACGTTCATGTGATGCTCAAAACTCCACCCGTTTTCGGGTTTCCCTCGTGCTATAATCGGTAGTGCAGGAAATACCCGAAATTTGAGGTGGAAATTTTGTTCAGAAAGATTGTCATATTGATTATTACTTTGTTTTTCATGGCGCTGATCATTTTTACAGCAGTCATGTTTTTGAAAAATGAAGAAACTCTTTATACCCACGAAGACGTTGAGCTCAGCATCGACAAGCCGACCTTCATCACGCTCGGCAAAGTACAGACGGAAACAGACGGAAATGTCACCACTGACATCTATCCTTTGACCTTCCTGACCCTGTCAATCGGTTCGCTGGCCATTACGGAAGAAACTTTGCCCAACGGTGATGTCCTCCTCTTCGACAAAGTCGAAAATACCGGCTGGATGCCGTTTACGTTTTCGATGAACCGCAGCGGTGTGGAAGATGCCATGATTACCCGCTGGAATGAAGACACGATGCTGCAGCAAGAGGAAGAAACCTACGGCACTGATGCCACGCGCAACCCGTTCGGCGTCATTCGCAGCGCAGACACCGAAACCTTGCAAGGCAATATCTATGTGTCCCGTGGCTTGTCGCTTGGAAACGGTGAACGCGTGCAGGAACTGCGCCATGAGATCTACGATTTCCCTGTCGAAGAAGGCGTGATGGAAAAGAGCTTATGGCTCCCGCCGAAACACCAAAGCGAAAGCTGGATGCTCATTTCAAGCGAAGCGCTGTTCGACTCATCTGAAACCGAGACCGATTGGGTCCAATTCGCCAACGCCAACCGCCGCGCGCAATTCAATTGGTTGACGCCGGATGGCCCGCGCCAAAAGATGGCCTTGACGGATGATTTGCGGACCGAGCTTGCCTATACCATTCCAGAAGATCCGGAATCGGTGTATTCTGAATGGTTCGAGCAGACATCTTCACGCTTTTTTGAATCGATGCAACAGTATTTAGCTGAATAAGCCTAAATCCCCCCTCGCCTAGAAATTGGCCAGGGGGATTTTTAAAATTCCTTAAGTGGCCGATTTCATCTGTTGATGGATTAAGAGCCCGATATTCGCGATCAAATGATGGGCTTCCAGTGGATTACCTGCCCCTTCCACGAAAATTGCAGCCATGGCGACATTTTCTCCTTCCACTAAAATCCCGACATCCGCCTGCAGGCCAGCCAGTTCACCGGCTTTGCCGTAAAACTGCACGGCCTCTTCTTCGATCGCCGCTGTCAGTTTGCGGCTTTGCTGATTGCCCAATATTTCCATGGCCCGTTTTCGCTCCCGCTCCGGCAAGACGCCTTGCATCAGGAAAGCTTCCAATAGACAAACCATATCGCTTGCACTGGTCCGGTTATCAAGCCCTTTTTCAGCCGCTTGGAAATCCATGAATTTCCGTTCGATTCGTGTATTTTGCAAATCCAGCGCGTTGCACGCCTGGTTAACGGCATCTTTCCCAAGCAACTCCAGCACCGCATTCGAGGCGGTATTATCGGAAACGATAATCATCAAGGTCAATACATCCCATAAGGCTAATTCTTTAAGTGATGGCAGATGGTCCAGCACGCCTGCTCCTCCAGTCGGCTTGTCCCCGAATGCAATTTTCCGGTCGCCCGATAGCGTGCCATTTGCGATTTGACGGCACGCTTCGAATAAAAGGGCCAATTTGATTGTACTGGCTGCACGCATCGTGTCACCGCTATTGATGTTCACTCGGCTTGACCGGAATTTAATTGCCACACTGACACGGCCTGAAGACTCGCCAACCAGTTCTTTTATCGCATTTTTCACTGCTGCCACACACCTTTCCTTGATGGTTCATTTCGGCAAAAATCGTTTCAGTCCTTCAAGTCAAATTAATATTAAAAAGACAGAATAATCTGTATAATAAAAGATGAATATAGAGATGGTCCGTCGTTCTTGCGATTTTAACAGGAGGAGGATATCGTCATGGAACGCAAATGGGTAGAACGGAAAGAAGTCGAATTGCGGCTCGACGAAGAGTTCAATGCGATTTTGAACATGATCGGCGAAGGCGGCCCGGACTATGCAAGAATCGACGAAGACACAGAACCGAAGGAATTGAGAGATTGGCTCGCTGAGGAATTCGATTCGATCTTGAACATGATCGGCGAAGGCGGCCCAGACTATGCACGGAACGATGAAGATATCGAAATGCAAATCATGAAGCACGACGAAGCCAAATCCCGAGACCTTCACTGATTGCCCCCCCTTCTTAACCGGAGGGGGATTTTCTATTGAAAAAAGCACCAGCTCAGGGCTGGTGCTCAGGTTATTCCATCATTTCCGCAAGCAACGAATATGAATGCAGGCGGTCTTCCTGATAGAAAATTGGTGAATTGACGATGACTTCGTTGGCGCGGGTTTTCGAGACAAATGCTTCAAGCTTCTCGCGCACCACTTCTGGCGTGCCGACAATCATCGATTCGGATTTCAGTTTATCCCGGAACATGACAATTTCACGTGGCGTCCATACCGAGCCAAGATCATCAATCGGCGGTTGGAAAGTCGTCGGTTCGCCTTTCATCAATGCGAACATCTGCTGTTGCGAAGAAGTGGCGAGCCATTCTGCACGCTCCTGCGTATCAGCCACAATCAGTGACACGCCAACCATTGCATACGGGCTTTTCAAAGCGGCAGATGGCTTGAAGTTTTGGTGGTACAACTGCAGCGCCTGCATCGTGAAGTCCGGAGCGAAATGGCTGGCGAATGAAAACGGCAAGCCTTTTTGCGCAGCGAGTTGTGCGCTGAATCCACTCGAGCCCAGTAGCCAGAGCGGAATGTCCATGCCTGTTCCCGGGTACGCTTTGACACGGCCGACCGGTTTATCGGAGAAATAATTCTCCAATTCCATCACTTGCTGTGGGAATTCATCACCTGTGCTGTGTAGCGTACGGCGCAAAGCATAAGCGGTCGCCTGGTCACTGCCAGGCGCACGGCCAAGGCCGAGGTCGATGCGATCCGGATACAATGACGCGAGCGTCCCGAATTGCTCCGCAATGACCAAAGGTGCGTGGTTTGGCAGCATGACGCCGCCTGAACCGACGCGGATCGAGTTGGTTTTTCCGGCGATATGCCCGATCAACACAGACGTTGCCGAGCTGCCGATGCCTGGCATATTGTGGTGCTCCGCCAGCCAGTAGCGGTTAAATCCAAGTTTCTCTACGTGCTGCGCAAGTTCTACGCTATTTGCAAATGATTCCGTTGCGTTGCTGCCTTCATTGACTGGCGCCAAATCGAGCACCGCCACAGGAATCTGCTGAAATGTTTTTTGTGTCATATCTATAAGCACTCCTTTACCTCCCCTATTGTAACGCTCAAATTTCGGAAGGCGTACGAAAATGCTCAGAGATCGCATTTCATTGTGTCACTGAAGCTAAACTGCCCAGCGCAGGCATACCCATGCGCTGAGGAAAATGCTCACCCACAGCGCGAGGTTAATCAATAAAATGACTGGGTAGGAAACCGATTCTGCTTTCTTCTTATAGAAATAGATCACGACTAAAATTGCCTCCACTACCCATAGCGGAATCATCCAGAGAAATTCAGGTGCAACGAAGCGCTTGTCCGTGTAGTTCTCCGCGATGGCCCCTTCCGCAAAAAACATGGAAATCGAAATGGCCATAAAGCCGCTGAACAATAAATTGCCCCATAATAAGACTGCTTTCATGCACCGCCACTTCCTTTGCAAGTTTGATGAAACCTAGCTTCTACAAAAGTTGATTTTATGCATTTAACTCTTGGACGATCCTATTCACTTCGTCCAACTCATCTATAGCATAATCCGCCGCGGCTTCATTCCACCCAGCATCTTTCTTCCATACCCCGATCATGCCGGCATTTTTAGCGGCCTCTACATCCGTCGTTGGATGATCCCCGACAAACAAACTGTGGGAAGGCAAGGCATTCAAGCTGGCCATCGCTCTTTCAAAAATCCGCGGATCGGGCTTTCTTAAATTCTCGCTTTCAGAAATCAAGATCACATCAAACCACTTCTCGATTCCCAAGGCTTTAATATTATCCATCTGGAACTTTCCTTTGCCATTCGAGATAATTCCTAGCTTCACGCCTTGTTGTTTCAAGCTCTCCAGCATTGCTTGAAGGCCATCGAAAGGATGGCAATGGAAACGAAAATGGGCGAGATAATCTTCCAATAAAAGTTCCACCGTTGTCTGTTCGATGTCAAATTCCTGGATCAACTGGGCATAGACCCGGTCTTTCCACACATAGCCCCGCCTGTCCAATTCAATAAAGCGCTCGGCATACACGTCCTTTGGAATATGCCCGAGAGATCCATGCATCCGTTCGTATTGATCGTCGATAAACGACACCACTGAAGCATCCCGATTGAGCAAGGTCCCGTCCAAATCAAACAGCACCGCTTGAATCATCGAGATTCCTCATTCCACAATCGTTCCCCGCTCTTTCCATCTGGCGCATCAGTTAAAACAAACACATCCGGATTGCTTAAAGCACGCCATCCTTCAAATCCGAAGCCCTCTACATAACACGACAGAAGCAAAGCCATAATATTACCGTGAGTAACGATTGCTGCTGTTTGGCCACTTTTTTCAAGCTCTTCCACGACTTGTGAAATACGGTCCAGTGCCTGTCTGCTGGATTCTCCGCCTTCAAGCACAAGCTCGTGGTCATCAAACGTGCTCTTCAAGCGTTCGAACCAATCGGGAAGGTTTCCTGAACTCAAGACCCGTTCTTTCAAACGCTCATCGGTTTCGATTTCTACAGCCAACGCTTCTGCTAACGGTGCGATCGATTGGACGGCTCGCGTATACGGGCTCGAGACAATCCGCTCGATCCCCAGCTCACTCAAAAATCCGCTTAATTCTATAGCTTGTGCCATTCCGGTTTCCGTAAGCTCTGCCCCCGGCTCCTGTCCAGAAGCGGCACAATGCCGGATGATGTAAATCTTCGTCACTTGAAATCACTCCATTTCCGTTTATAAACCAAGCAAATCCGCCATGATTTCCGCGCTCCCCGGCGAGAACATGAATAAGGAAAAGCCAATGCATAGAGCACCGCCAACGAGCAAGCCGGTTTTCACAACGAGCGGAAATCCTCTTTTCGGCAAAATCCCTGCAAAAAACAAACAAATTCCGATGAATAACAACAGCATGTACCAGAAGCCCATCTGCCCACCCCTTTTCAATATGTTAATAACTGGACGCTTGCTGGATGAAAAGGTTCTGCTGTTGTATGTCTATTGTCACTCCTGAATTCAGCTTACCATATGCCTGACTGCTTACTAGACAGAAAATCACCCGCTGCAAAAAATTGGAGCGGGTGATTTTTTTACTTATCCATCACTTCTTTAAAATAGTTCACGGTCTTCATTTCCCCTCCTATTGTTCTTGTGTTCCATGTCACTTCGGTGAAAATTTCCGCAAGCGGCGCATACATGCCGCCATGTTTTTCAGCCCATTCAAGCGCGACAGTGTTCTCGAAAAGCTGCGCCATTTTCTTCATTAGGCTCTTCGCCTCGAAGCTTTGCAGCGCCGCATCGAATCCGGCAAACGCCGTCAGCTCCTCACTAAGCTCTTTCGTTTTCTCTTTCAGCAATTCCACATCAGCGCTCGCCTGCAGCTTTACCAAGCGTTTTTGGATATGGTCGATGAATATTTCATGCGCTGATAATTTATTAACGAGGCGGATCAGCTCGAGCCCAAGAATATTTGCCGTGCCTTCCCAAACGGTGAGCACTTGTGCGTCGCGCAATAGGCGCGGTGTGACAAAATCCTCGATATAGCCATTGCCGCCGTGCATCTCGATCGCTTCGTGAGAGAAATGGATCGCCTGTTCCGCTGATTCTTTCTTTAAAATCGCGATGAGTAAGCGGTTCAGTACTTGTTCTTCTTGTGTCGCGCTGCCCTCTGTGACGTGGTCGTACAAGCCAATCAAATCGAAGATTGCCGCTGTTTCAAATTCCTGCTTGGCACGCAGCTTCATCAGGCTGTCCTGCACCATCGGGAAATCGGTGAGTTTTTTTCCAAACGCGTTGCGGCGTTCGGCGTATTCCGCTGCTTCATCAAGCGCGCGCTTCATGATGCCAATCGAGGCGACCGCGTTGCAGATGCGCGACAAGTTCAACGCTTCCATCATATACTTAAGGCCATGTTTCGGGTCGCCGACGATATATGCTTTCGCACCGTCGAACTCGACTTCGCCGGAAGGCACCGCTCGTACACCGAGCTTGTCTTTCAAGCGGCGAATCTTGATCCCGTTCAGTTCGCCGTCCACTTTCCACGGCACCGCGAACAATGTCAGCCCCTTCGACCCTTCCTGTGCCCCTGGCATGCGGGCGAGCACCATCGCCACCCCCGCCATACCGGCATTCGACGCGAAATATTTTTCCCCGTATAAGCGGTAACCGTCATCGGTCTCAAGGGCCTGCACGACATTCGCCCCGACATCCGAACCGCCCTGGCGTTCAGTCAAGAAAGTCGCTCCTTCAAATAATTCCGTGTCCCCTGTCGCACAGACATGCGGCATGAACTTTCTCTTCAGTGCTTCATCTGCATAATGGTCAAGTAAATAAGCTGTCGCCATCGTCAACGTCACCGGACAATAAAAGCCGGGTTCCGATTGCGATAATAAATAGCCTTGCGAAAAGCTGTAAACGTAATTGCCTTTTCTCCCAAGCTCCGGAATTTCCTTATGGACATAGCCGACAATACCGGTTCTGTAGGTTTCATCGACTGTCTTTTTATAGCCTTCATTGACCCAGACGTGTGAAATGTCTTCGCCGAGACGGTTGTATTTCTCGAGCTTCGGTGCGCCTTCCCGGTCGGTATAGCGTGCGCGTTCGTCGATATCGCCCGCAGCAAGTTTGCCGAATGATTGCAGCTCACGTTGTGCATAGCGGAGAAAATCCTCCGGCAGTTGTTGTCCCAATATTTTCTTCAAGGTCTCGTCATTTTCATAGAAATTGCGTTCGCCGCTCGGTGCGGCACCTTTCAAGACGACCATTTAAACACGTCCTTCCCGCAACGGCTGCTTGAGGATCTTGCCGGATGCGTTGCGTGGCAATGCTTCGACTTGTTCGATGAGCTTCGGCACTTTATAGCTTGCCAGTTCATTTCCTGCGAATGCTTTAATCTCCTCTGCACTCAATTCACGCGATGCGGCGAAATATGCTTTTACCGTTTCGCCCCATTCCGCATGCGGCACGCCGATTACTGCGGTTTCATGGATATCGGGATGCGTAATGAGCACTTCCTCGATTTCCTTTGGGTAAATATTGACACCGCCTGAAATGATCAAATCCTTCTTGCGGTCGACAACCCAAATAAATCCGTCTTCATCGAATTTCGCCAAGTCGCCTGTTTTCAGCCAATCGCCGATAAAGGTTTCTTTCGTCGCTTCCTCGTTCTTGTAATAGCCGAGCATATTGCCTTCGCCCCGGAGCAGGATCTCCCCGACTTCGCCGGGTGCAACGTCCTGCCCGTCCAGATCCACAATGCGGATTTCGGTATGGAGCGCGGCGCGTTTGCCGATGCTCCCCGCTTTTTCCGTATGTTCCGGCCCCGTCATCAAGGTTCCGCTCGGCCCTGCTTCTGTCAGGCCATACACGCAGACCAAATTATTGGTACGGAATGATTCTTGGACGAATTTCACTTCTCCCGCAGACAGCGGTGCACTTCCGTAAATCCACCATTTCATCGAAGACAAATCGCGCTGGCCGACCTCTGGATGTTTGGCGGTCATGAGATAAGCGACCGGCGCACCGAAGAAATGGGTCGTCCGTTCCCCTTCGACCGTATCAAGCAACAAGTCCGGCGTGAACGTCGGGACGAGCACATGCTTCGCGCCGACGATCATTCCGGCCACCAAAAACAAGTGGAGCGGTGCAGAATGGCTGAGCGGCATCATATGGAGCAGGCGGCTATCCGGTTTCATCTCCATTTCGACACAAATCATCTGCGCAACCGTCAGCACATTGCGATGGCTGAACAGGACGCCTTTCGGTTTGCCGGTCGTTCCGGACGTATAGAGAATCGTCGATGGCTCGTCGTCCTGTGCATGGGAAGATAATATTTCTTCCGTTTCCGTTCTTATCAAGTCGGCGAATGCTTCCCAGCCAGGTACTGCTTGCCCGGACTTGACCAAAAGCAATCCATTCGTTTCCAGTGACTTTACAGCATCAAATATCAGTTCATGAACGAAAAGCGCTTTGGCATCCGAATGTTCCAAGATATAGCCGATTTCTTTTGGCCCGAGTTTTGCACTGATCGGCACGATGATCGCGTTGATACGCTGCACAGCAAAATAGGTTACAACGAATTCCGGTACATTCGGCATGAACAAGACGATTTTGTCCCCTTTGCTGATACCCCGTTTCATCAGTGAGTGCGCCAAGTTATTCGCAATTTTGTCCACTTCACGGAACGTTAAACGCTGCCCCATCCCCACCAGCGCCTCTTGTTCCGGATATTTCCGTGCATTCCGCTCCAGCAATTGTGAAATATTCATTTTGCCATCCCCTTCAGTTTCGATAATTTTTCGTTAAACTCCCCTAGCAAAGACTCCATCTCTTGTTTCGTCTTTTCAAGCTCTTCGATGCGGCGCTCCATTTCCTCTATCTGCTTTTTGCCGTACTCGATTGTGCGTTCGAGCTGTTTCTTGCCCGAGCGGTCAGCATCGAACAGCAGCACCATTTCCTTGATTTCCTCTAGTGTGAAACCGTATTTTTTGCCTCGATCGATGAGCTTGAGTTTCGCGATTTCGGCATTCGAAAACAGCCGCTTATTGGAATCTGTTCGCTCTGGCTTCAGCATGCCTAGTTCCTCGTAATAGCGGATCGTCCGCGTGGTCACCCCGAATTCCTCTGCGGCTTCGCGTATCGTTTTCATCTCCCATCCCCTTTGTCTGATTTTTTCGATAGTTAAAGCTTACCATTGACGTTAACGTAAAGCGCAAGAGCTTTCTAAATATAAAAATCCAGCAACCTGCCGAATTGACAGGATGCTGGCTCGAGATAGACCTTATTCAATTCCATACCATTTCAATGCATTCTCGTAGAGAACTTTCTCCGCTTCGATGTCACCCAAAGTTTCTTGGATAACTGTGACATCACTCGCTTGAAATGGTGATTTTGCCCGAGTCGACGGCAGGTCCGTGCCGAATAGCAAGGCCTCCGGATTAATATCATGAATGGCTTGGACTGCGTAAGACGGTTCGAAATCAATTCGCCCGAATCCAGTCGCTTTTACTTTAACGCCTTGTTCCACCAGCTTTAACAGTTCGGGGAATCCTTGTTTCGACAAACCGAGATGATCAATGGAAACTGCCGGCAACTTGCTGATGGTGTCTTTCAACTCTCCGAGATCTTTTGAATCGATGTACAACTCAGCATGCCATCCGGAGATCTCATGGACACGCCTTGCGAAATGATCGAGCCGCTCGATCGCTTCTGAACCGCCGCGCTTCACATTAAACCGTACGGCACGAACACCTTTTCCATGCAAATTAAGGATTTCTTCGTCCGATGTGTCTGCCGGCAATTGCGTCACGCCGACAAACCGGTCACCGAGCGTATCAAGTGCATCCACTAAATACGATTGGTCAAAGTCTTGGAACGAGCCCGACACGATGGCGCCTCCGGTTACTTCGAAGTTTTCTACAGCGGCCACATAATTCGAAGCGGTGAATGCAGGCGGCAAATAGCCTTGATTTTCGGTCAACGGAAATCGCGGGTCGATAATATGTAAATGGGCGTCGAAGATTTTCACTTTCTTCATCGTTTCAGTTCTTCCGTCAAGGCTGCAATCGTTTGCTTGACACTCCTTAGATTTGCCTCATCGTTCATTTCATTTCGTGCATGCAAAAGCACCGGCCGCACCGATTCGACGGAACGCCCGAACTCATACATCCATTCATACCGCGGCACCATCCACGTATGGAAATGATGTGTCGTGTCTTCATTATAGAAATAATAGACCGACTCGATGCCCAGGACGTTTCGCTGCGCTTTGCGAATTTCTGACAGGACCGTGATGTAATCCACCCGCTCTTCTTCCGTCAATTCATCCAAGCTTTTCAAATGGCGCTTTGATGCAAGGATAATCAAGCCGGGAATGGGATAAGCCACATCTTGATGGGCGTGGAAATGCGCCGTCTCCACTACGACTCCGCCTTCCGGTTCGATCAAGCCATCCACCAACGCGCAGCTCAGACATTCCACTTCGACGGTTTCGCCATTTGCCAAGGTGATCGTTCTCATTTCAATCGCCCTCCTCGCTAGTTTCTTTACTAAAAACTTCTGAAGCGAAAAATACTACGAGCCCGATCATCAAAATCACAAACCAGTTGTCGATCAATGCGTTTCCAATAAAATATTCAGAAATGCCATTCGCCAACAGAATCAATCCCCACGCTGCGAAAACCATAAAGTATCCATCTTTGCCGCCGTCTTGTTTATCGGTGTCTTCTACAAAAAATAAACTGAGCAATTTTTTCATCATCCTATCGCCCCTTTTGCATTTTAGCTTTCTGCAAATTTACGTATTGCCTCCAACTACCTGAATGAACCATCCCATGCATAAGTCGAAAAAGAGGCCAATTTCTCGAAATAATGCTCCATGCGCTGATAGACCGAAGGCACGATCAAGCGCTCCCGGTTCATTTGCTGGAACTCAATCCAATTGACCAGCTGCGCGGCGCACACTTCGCCAGGTTGAAGCTGAAGCGCATCCAGGTCGATGCTCTCTTTGCATCTCCAGACATAGCTGTCCAAAAAATAATTACCGCCTTTCATTTTCCCTAGGAAGCGAAGCTCTTCAGGCCTGGCGAGCAATCCTGTTTCTTCTTCCAATTCGCGAAGCGCACCCATCAAACTGCTTTCCCCCGCCACTACAGAGCCACCCGTCGTTTCCCAAAGCATCGGAAGCGGTTTTGCCGGATCTCGTTGCGTCATAAAAATTCTTCCATCTGCATTGAGCGTAATCACTTCCACAACAATATGGAACTCACCAGGCTGCAATTTATTGCCTCTAATATGTTTCTTTCCAAGCGGGTTCCGCTCCCCGTCATACAAATCCCAAACTTCCATTCTCTAGCTCCCACCCTATCATCTCTAATTTTTCGCTGAACTTTCTTACTATTTAAGTCCTGTTTATACTTTAATGAATATTCCCATTAATTAACAGACTTTTTTTATTCATTTTAGATTTTTATTTTCCATCTAAAAAAGTGGCGGAGATAGACGCCCCCGCCACTCGATTTATTTCTTTGGATTGCTTTCAACCGCGCATGGAATTGACTGCTTCTTTAAAACTATTGCTACTATCCCGCCCATACAATTCGGGGTTTCCGCGGAAAAATGTGTTGATCGTATATTCTTTTGCACAGTCTAGGCTGCATTCGCGCGAAGACACGATGAGCGTAAGATAGGACTTAAAGTATGCAGGCTGCAGACGGCCTCCGTGATTGACTGTCATCACAATCCACTCCTTTCAGCAGCAGCCGCCGATAGCAATCGGCTGACGGCCATTTTTGGAAACGCCGGAACTGCAGACGCCCGTTTCCGGCAACTCCAGTTCCACTTTCTCGGAAGCTTCAATGTTTCCATTGATATAAGCGACGATGGAGCGGACTTGTTCATAGCCGGTCGCCATCAAAAAAGTCGGCGCGCGTCCGTAGCTTTTCATGCCGGCGATGTAGAATCCTTGTTCCGGCTGACGCAATTCCTTTTCGCCGTGCGGCCGGACCGTTCCGCAGCTATGGACGTTCGGATCGATCAGCGGAGCGAGTGCTTCGATGCTTTCCGTGGCATTATCGATCTTCAAACGGAGTTCCTTCAAGAAAGAGAAATCAGGGCGGCTGCCCGTATTGACGATGATTTCATCGATTGCTTCAATCGAATGGATTTTTCCTTGCCAATCACCCATTAAGGAAAGCTTTCCATCTTTTCGAGAAACCTGCTCTATCCGAAACGGCGTAAAGATTTCCACACGCCCCGAATCCACCAATTCATGGACACGCGCACCTAATTCACCTCTTGCCTCGAGCGCATCATCTGCTTCGCCGCCGTAGACATCCTCAATTTTCGGCTTGCGCAGGATCCAGGAGCTTTTCACTTGATGTCCTGCATCCTCAAGTGCGGCAAGATCCAATAAAGTATTAATGGCAGAATGGCCACCACCTATGACGGCTACCTGTTTTCCGGCAAACCGCTCGCGGTCTTTGCCATGTAGATCCGGGATGCCGTAAAAAATGCGCTCTTGTTGGCGGCGTTCACTCTGAGTCCAAACCCCGTCGGCTTGAAGCGGATTCGGCTGGCCCCAAGTTCCTGTGGCATCGATGACGGCTTTCGCTTCAATCCGCTCCATTTCCGCATCCTCAGTCTCTACATAGATCACAAAAGGCTGATGCTCGCGATTCGCCGTCTTCATCTTGTCTTGATGTTTTCGGCTGATGGCACTGACACGTGCATTGAGGCGAATGTACGGTTCGATTTCGGGAACAGCAGCCAGCTTCATCAAATAATCTTCCACCAGCTCGGCTCCTGTCGGCAACTTGTCATCCCCTGGGGCATTCCAGCCAGAGCGGTCCAATAAGGCTCGCGCGGCTTTATCGATATTGTATTGCCAAGGAGAGAACAAACGGACATGTCCCCATTGCAGCACGTGATGGCCGATTCGGTCACCAGCTTCAAGCACCAAAAACTTTTCACCCGCCAGCGATAAATGGGCGGCAGCAGCCAAACCGATTGGCCCTGCCCCGATGACAACGACCGGCAATTCCGGCGCTGTATTTTTTATTCTTTCGATTTGGATGCGTTGTGGAGTGGCTGAACAACAATTTGTTTGAGTGTTCATGTTTTGGCCTCCTTATTGTTAAAAAACTTGATTATTGCAAGTATTAATTCGAACTTAATACATCGGTTTACAGCAAACGGATGATTTCGCCATCGCCTCGTTCAGTAATTTTATCGATTGCAGCACCATGTCCTGTTCAAATTCGGTCATATGCGAGAAGATTTCCTCGAGATGTTCCTCCATGTCGCGCTGGATGGCAAGCGCTACTTTCTGGCCTTCTTCTGTCAAACCCAGCACCGAGATTCGTTTATCCGCAGAAGACGGCACTTTTGTGACCAAGCCTATCTTCATCAAACTTTGCACTTGCCGACTGAAAGTTGACAGGTCGGTCGCCAGTGCATCCGCCACTTGTTGCATGGATGGCCATTCCCGTCGGTCGATCTCATAAAGAATATGGCTTTGCACCAAGCTGATTTCCACATCGTCAACTGTACAGCAATTTTTATTCAACAAGCCAAAGCGTTTAACCATGCTTTGAAAAAGTTCCCGTTTGTTTTCCATCTTCAACACCTCTAGTGATAGCATACAAAATAAACTTGCAAGTTGCAAGTATTTATTTTAATATTTAATCTAATTATAAGAATCGGAGTGATGGATATGGAATACATCATCAGGCCAGCGGTGGAGTCGGATTGGCCGGAAATCAAGCAGATCTATGAAGCGGGCATGGACAGCGGGCTCGCTACCTTCGAAACCAAAGCGCCTAGTTATGAACTCTGGAGCGATAGCGAAACAAGCAATTGCCGTTTGGTTATTGAATCAGCAACGCAAATACGTGGCTTTTGCAAGCTTTCACTTGTATCAAAACGCACGGTTTACTCGGGTGTCGGGGAAGTGAGCATCTATGTCGATCCTATATATTCGGGCGAAGGCATCGGCCACAAGCTTATGCAAGCCCTTATTCAGGCTTCGGAACAACAAGGCTTTTGGACTCTGGAAGCGAAAATCTTCCCTGAAAACGAAGCAAGCATCCGGCTTCATAAGAAAAACGGATTCCGTGAAGTCGGTGTCCGTGAGCGCATCGGAAAGCGAGACGGCATCTGGCGTGACAATGTCCTGCTCGAACGCAGAAGCACAATAAATGGAATCCACTAAAAAAGAGCTCACGGATGAGCTCTTCTTTCCAGAGTGTTGAAGAAGTCTATAATCCGCTATGAATGAAAAAGGAAATCACCATTTCTACATTCAAAAATCAATGTTCTATCTGAGTATTTGGAGAAGCGTTTGCTCGACTCCTGTGGGACTAGCGGGTTTGAGAGACCCCGCAGGAACGAAGTGACGAGGAGGCTCGATTCCCGCCCCACGGAAAGCGAGCGATAAGCTTCGAAAAATACGGTTTC
>NZ_JAPEHT010000199.1 GCF_028823615.1 Planococcus sp. A6 | reverse complement strand
ACGATTTCCAAGAAAAACAATTGGAAAAGATTTACGAACGCTTTAACGCCTACGAATCCGATTCCAATAAAAAATCCGACACCTAAACATTCAGCCGACGCTGAATGTTTTTTTAATGAGATCAAAAGAGTGATGGATGGATAAACAGATAACTAACCCAGATAAAAAAGCACGTATACAGATATGTACTGGCAGACTGGACCATTAAGAAGAATTGAAATTTTTACCAATTATCGGTTCAGATAATCGTTTTTCAAGGAACCATTCCACATCGTCGATCAAGTCTTGGATGATGCGTTCATTTAGGCGTTCAGACGCCATCACTTGAAGTGCCTCTTGGTACCGAACCCGATGGGTTTGCTGATAACTGAGGGCACACTGAAGAAGCACAGCCACGGAGGTAATTCCGGTCTGGGCTGTACGTCCTTTGCCAACTCGCTTGATGAGGATTTTCTTCGACTGTTGGATTAACACGTTGAACGAGCTTCGTGGAATGCCGACGGCTTCGCAGAGTTCTCGCTGGGTCGTCCAATTGATCGGTTGATCCAGTGAGGTCTTTTCTTGAATGAACTGCAGCAGATCTTCTTCCCATTCGTTGTAATGGCTGCGCTTTCGGTCTTCGCGTTCTTTTTTAAACTTGTACCAACCGCCCATCGGGTTTTCGATGGCGACTTCCTTGTTACTCCCCCACTCGTTCAAGAGTTCTTGAATATAATCCTGGTGAGCGCCTTTAAAACGTCCCTTGTATGCACTTCTGACGATTTTCTCGACTTCGCTATGCCGAAGGGGCGCAGCAAGCCCTGAATTATACTCATCGAGTAAATCCAGCGTCTCTGCCTTCCCCTTTCCGGCACTGTAGCAAGCAAGCGCAAGCGTGAACATCAGGTTATCGCGTCCCAGCTGTCCCGACTGACCTTTCACGTGACGCGTCTTCAGCAGTTCCTGGAACCAGGCTGTCTGTGTTGGGTCGTGCTCTCTTGACTCGTTCGCTACAACAAACAACCCTCTCCCCTTGTCGTCGTCCTGGCGCTTCGACCAAGCAATCAACGAGCCAAAGTCATAGACCATCTCTTCGGAGAACCACCGAATGTTGTCTTCATTGGGCATGCGGAAAAAACCAAAGTCATTACAGGAGACATCGACTCCTTGCAAGACCTTGGCCAAGCTTTGTTTAATGTTTTCGGAAATACGTTTTGCGACCTTCAGTCCACGAAAATCGTTTTGGTTGCTGATGAACAACGGTTTTTCCAAGACAAAATAGACCTGAAATCCCTTCGGGGTTTCCAAAACAAGTGTGGGAACGCCGACACTATGATCCAGTGCAGCCGTCAGGATTTCTGTATACGGTTGTTTTTTCGTATCAATATCGACGACGAAGGTATTGATTTGTTGGAGGTTCTTCTCTTCGTGTCCCTTGAGGAACCGTCTTTTTTCATCTGAATACCTTATGTAGTTGAATACGTTGGGATTCCAATGTGAAACCAAAGAAACGTCCTCCAAGAGAGTTTCTAGAGACGTGACAACATAGCCCTTAACACCTGAAGGTGTAGAAAGATCTTCTTTAGAAGCAACGACACCAATAGCACCTTTTTTATTTGTAAGGGTTCTATTTTCTTTATATAAGTGAGGAAGCGAAGCTAAGGATCCAACTCTTTTATATTTTAAAATTCCTTTATTTATAATTAGCTCGATAGCTTTTCTAAGACTCTGCAATCTTTTCCCTCCTCACTTTATAGCCAATTTCTAATCTAGCTTTAAAGTATAGAAGAGGGAAAACGTTGATACAATAGCATTTCTAGCTGTTTTTTAAAGTCATATACGCATATACACATATATTTATATATCTGTATATGCGTATACACGTATATAGATATACGTGTATACCTGTATATCTATATATTCATATATTTATATACTCGTATATAAATATATGAAATAAAAAAACTTAAATTTTCTATTTTTATTCCTCTCAAACTTGCTACAACAACATTTTGATTTTTTCATTTTGTGTATATGCGTATATGCATATACACATATATTTATATATGCATATACAAATATACTTACATACACATATATCTATATATGCGTATATTAATATACAGATATACCCATATATGTATATACATATATATCTGTATATGGTTTTTTAGAGAATATACAAAATCCCTAGTGCTTGAAGAAACACTAAGGATTATTCTTAATTTCGAGAGCTATATAATTCCATAATAATATCCAACTGTTTTTTCTCATCCTTTGTTATGTGCACGGCTAAATACTCTTCGATCATTAAATCAATGAGTTCGTCAACGTTGTCAGCCTTATTTAAGCTTACTAATGCGTTCAGCTTATCTCGAGTTGACTTTTTGACTCTAACACTCCCAAACTTATTTTTTGGTAATGTTTCTTTTTTTTCAGTAGCTCTAGTGATTGGCTTCTCTGCTACAGGCTCTACTTCGTCCAATTTAAACTGAGTAGTAGGGGAGATTTGAGGTCCTCTATCTAACAACTTTTTTTTCGAATTCTTATTTAAAAGATTACTCATTTAACGTTTCACTCCTTCGAATTCAGCATTCAAACGCTCTATAAATTCTTCAGCAATTGCTTTATAGCTATTGTGGACTCGGCGATCATGCATATCGTTATCTGTAATTCCTGTAATATCAAATCGTTTCAAACGTTCCATATTCTTAACTACAATATCAAACAAATTTTCTTCTCCAAATATTTCTTTAGCATTTTCCAAAGTAGCTAAATCTACAGCTGCACCATTTTTAAGTAGAACAGGTAAAATTCCTATGATATCTAAATTTGCACCGTAATCATCAATAAGTCCTTGGAGATACTGTGTAAATACTTCAGCACCTTGGAGACTTCTCTCTTGAGTTTGTAACACTACTACAACAAAGTCAGAAGCATATAATGCGGAATCAGTAATGATTGAGCTAGTAGGAGGAACGTCGATAAAGATAAAATCAAAGTCATTTTTTACTGAACCAAGTAACTTTGAAAAGTACTGAACACGATCTACTTCATTCGGGAATTTCTTTTCAAGAAATCTAGGATATAATGCAAAGTCACTAAAGCTTGGCAACAAATAAAGATTTTCTTTAACTTCAGTGATAATTTCTTCTAAGTTCTCTTCTTGGATTGCTGACATTAATGTCTTTTTAAAACTAACTATTTCACCAGAAATTTCAGATTTAGTTTTTAAATAAAGACTTGTAGCATTAGCTTGTGGATCTTGATCACTTAAAAGAACTTTATATCCTAAATCGGATAGTGCGTAAGCAATCATGGTACTATTAGTAGTTTTTCCAGTCCCACCTTTGAAGTTACCAAAAGTGACTACAGTTGCTTTGTTATCGTTTTTCAACTTTTCTTCCTCCTCGTCTTTGAACAATTAATTTCTAATGTTTTCTACTTATGTATACAAGTATATCATTGCGGAAAACTAGTCACAAATGTTTTTTTATTTTATTGTAAATTCTAAACATTCTCTTTAGATATACACATATACTTATATATCCATATACAGGTATACACATATACAGATATATGTGTATACCTGTATATGGATATAGACTAAATTCTCTTTAATAAATTTGATATAATAATCTTTATTTTTCTTCAATAAGTTGATTACTAAAAAAACAAAAAGGGGATTTTACATTGGACTATATACTACGATCTGAGACTGGTACCGTTGTAATGGATAATGATAAAGAGCGTGTCTTTTCTTCTAAAAAAGAAGCTCTTACTTTCTTGTTAATGCTAAGTTCTTCTACAGATGACCAATGGTCTATCATTCATTTAAAAGATGAGTAATCTTAAGCTACTATTAAGTTTAACTATTTTAAAAAGTTGCCTCACAAAAGTAGATATATCTACTTTTGTGAGGCAGGTATACGATTTCAATTCGGAGATCACTTTATATTTTGTTTAAACTTTAGAAAAGATAAAATACTACTTTTACATACATAGCTAATTACAATACTGGGCGACTGCACTAG
>NZ_JAPEHT010000198.1 GCF_028823615.1 Planococcus sp. A6 | reverse complement strand
GGCAAGGTTTTGCCGCTGGTTCTCCAGATACTTCGCCAATTCAAGCATCCCGTATTTGCCAGCCACAGCTTCCGCATCGGCATTGTAATTAGTATTGGTGTTGACATCGTAAGTAAACAATTCGCCATCGGCATTTTGAATAAATTCGATTCCGGCCACTTCAATGCCGCTTTCTTCAAGGAAGCGTTCGTATTTAGAGATGATTGGATCATCGAATCCTTCGATGACCTGGAATTTCGGGCGTGTTTCCGACGCACCATCTGCCGGGCAGGAAATGTCTTCAAGCCGGCATGCATCGGCCGGGCATAATTCGAACCCTTCCGATGTATCCACCCGCACCGCGTAGAGAAATTTGCCGCCGACAAATTCGCAGCGCGTGATGAACGGCTCAGGTGCTTGAATATATTGCTGCAATAAAGTGATGCCGTCCACGGATTCGTCGAATTCACCACCGCCCACATATTCCTCCAGCGCTTCTTTCGAGTGGAACAACCGGACGCCGAGCCCTTTTCCGGCACGGTTGTGCTTAGTGATGAATGATTTGCCCTCAAAAGCGGACGCCGCTTCGAGAAGCTGTTCCTTCCCACTCACCGCCACCGTTTTCGGCGTCTGGATGCCGGCTGCGTCAAGCGCCATGTATTGGTTCACTTTGCTCACTTCAAGCCGGAGCGCGCGGCTGCCATTGACGATGCGACGGTTGTGGCGCTCGAGCCAGGCGATTTTCGCTTCGGCCATTTCAGGCGCAAACCGGTGCCCTCTCGTATGCGATGATGCGCTCATGCGGTTATAGAACACCCCTTGCGGCGGCTCGTTCGTCAAATCGACCGTTCCTGAGTCGGTAAACCAATCTTCATAGGGCACGCCGAGCTCTTCCAAGCGCCGGAATAAGTGGATCGTCCATTCTTCGTTTTCATGAATTACATAAACTTTCTCCGTCATTCGGGTTCCTCCTCAGAAATAGAGCTTTGAATACCTTGAGCATACAGCATCCTTTTAATCCCTACAAGTCTTATAGACTTTAAGGAATAAAACGCATAAAAAAAACGCCGGGTGGCTCCGGCGCCCATTTCGTTTCAAGAAGTGAAAGTCGATGGCATCAACACGGCAACCACTTCGCCGTTTGCGACTTTTACATCTCCTGCAAATACTTCCACATTCACTTTGAATTTTTTCGGATGGATCTCTTCAACTTTCCCTACCGCTTTTAAGGTCTTGCCTTGAGGCGTCGGCTTTAGGAAATCGACATGCAATGAACCTGTCACGAAGCGCGGCGGCTGCGAGCGACGCCGATCCCGTGCCGTGGCAATCCACAAGCGAAGCCAATAATCCCCCGTAAACAAATCCAGGAATTGCCGTATGTTCTTTCCGCGGTTCGTAGAAAGTCACGGTTTCTTCGCCATCCCATCCTGTTCGGAGGTGAAGCCCATCTTCGTTCAGACGGCCGCACCCGTAGCACCAAGCGAAATCTTTTCCGTACTCATCTTGAATTGCATGTTCTACCGTTTCACTCAATCTCGTCCACTCCTTTTGCAAAAGTTATCCTCTGCTCTATTCCACATGATCGCGAAAGATGCCTGCCAGAACGCATAGAAAAAGCATGACCCGATAAACTCGGATCATGCTCTTCTTTACCTTATCCTCCGATTCGTCCTTGGAGGATTTTCGCACGCGGAAAATTCTATTCAATTCTTCTACAAACGTACATGTTGGCGATGTAAAACTCCCGCCTATGCAGTTTAATGGCGCTGGCCGTCTTTGGATTTCTCACGTATACCTCTCAGTGATCAATAGACTTTGCAGCCAGGCGTTCAGTTGCACTTACACAAAAAACCTACGTGTTACTGTTGAAACTTCTTAGGCTGAACCATTTTCATCTGGTTCCCGACAAGAGCTATATCGCCAGTAAAGCAAATTTTCCGCCAAGGCTGTGCATATTCTCGTCAAAAGGCGATTCCGGTAAAAACCGCTCGTGTCTTCTGACGGTGATTCCGCCTTGTACTAACTGAATACCCGCGTCATTTAAGGCTTAAACCTATTTTTCGTAATTTTCTTATTAATTTTAAAACTTTTTTACTTTTTGTAGTTTGGACCTTATACTTAGAATTAGTTCGACATCCGGAATACAAGGGAGAGAAAATCATTGGTTAAAAGTTTACCGCCTCGTTCAGAAATATCTATAGAAGAAACATGGAATTTAGAAAGCTTGATGGCAAGTTCCGAGGCATTCGATGCCACTTTAGAAGAACTTGACCAGGAAACAGCAGCTTATGCCGAGAAGTTCCAAGGCCAAATCACCGACGCCCAGTCGGCACTGGAAGCACTTGAGGCGTACCTCGTGATTGCCGAAAAATTGGTCGCCCCAGGCACTTATGCCAGCCTGTCCTACAGCACAGACCAAACCGATACGAAAGCCCAGATGCGCGCCGGGAAATACAGCGCATTCTCCGCAAAGATCGGCAGCCGCCTCGCTTTTGTAACAAGTGAGCTATTGGAATTGCCGGAAGACACGCTAAAACAGGCGATGTCAGAATCCAAAGAGTTTGAAGGCTATTTGAAGAAATTGCTGCGTAAAAAACCGCATCAACTGCATCCGGCCGCCGAAAAAGCATTAGCTTCCTACTCCTCTGTCTTCCAAGCGCCTTACGAGCTATACAATACGACGAAAATGGTCGACATGGATTTCCCGGATTTTGAAGCAGGCGGCAAATCCCATCCCCTCAGCTATGTGTCGTTCGAAGGTGATTGGGAAGCGGAAACCGATACCGAGCTTCGCCGCGCCGCGTTCAAGGCATTTTCCGATAAGCTGCGCGATTACCAACACACGACAGCCAAAACTTATGATATGCAATTGCAGACCGAAAAGACGACTGCCGATTTGCGCGGTTATGAGGATATTTTCGAGTACCTGCTATTCAACCAGGAAGTCGACCGCGCGCTTTATGACCGCCAAATCGATTTGATCCAGACGGAACTGGCGCCGCATATGCGCAAATATGCACGCCTGCTGCAAAAAGCGCACGGTTTGGACAAAATGACCTTTGCCGATTTGAAGATTTCCTTGGATCCAGAGTACGATCCAGAAATTACAGTCGAGGAATCGAAGCAGTATATCAACGACGCGCTCGGCATCATGGGCACGGATTATTTGAACATGGTGGAACGGTCGTACGATGAACGATGGATTGATTTTGCGCAGAACAAAGGCAAGTCGACCGGCGCATTCTGTGCGAGCCCTTACGGCGACCATCCATATATCCTGATTTCCTGGACCGGCCGCATGAACGAAGTATTTGTCCTCGCGCACGAACTCGGTCACGCAGGTCATTTCTATCACGCGAACCGCGAACAGAATCTGTTCAACGCGCGCCCTTCGCTGTACTTTATCGAAGCGCCATCGACGATGAACGAAATGCTGGTGGCGAATCATTTGCTGAAGAATTCCGAAGACCCGAAATTCAAGCGTTGGGTCATTTCATCGATTGTTGCCAGAACCTATTACCATAACTTCGTCACCCATTTGCTCGAAGCAGCCTATCAGCGCGAAGTGTATAAAAAGATCGATGCCGGCGAAAACGTCAATGCCGGTGTACTTAATGCACTGAAACGCGGCGTACTCGAAGAATTCTGGGGAGACGATGTCGAAGTCACAGAAGGCGCGGAATTGACGTGGATGCGCCAGCCGCATTATTATATGGGGCTTTACCCGTATACGTACAGTGCCGGACTTACCATCTCCACGCAAGTGTCCAAGCGCATCTTGTCGGAAGGCCAGCCGGCTGTGGACGAATGGATCGGCGTATTGAATGCAGGCGGCACGAAAACCCCTGTCGAATTATCGAAAATGGCCGGTGTCGACATCACGACCGAAGAGCCCTTGCGCGACACCATCGCTTACATCGGGGAATTAATTGATGAGCTTGAACGCTTGACCGAAGAAATCGAACAGCAAAATTAATACAGAACAGG
>NZ_JAPEHT010000197.1 GCF_028823615.1 Planococcus sp. A6 | reverse complement strand
CCAGTGTGGCCGATCACCCTCTCAGGTCGGCTACGCATCGTGGCCTTGGTGAGCCGTTACCTCACCAACTAGCTAATGCGCCGCGGGCCCATCCTGCAGTGACAGCCGAAACCGTCTTTCCGTGCAGCCTCATGAGAGGCCGCAAACTATTCGGTATTAGCACCGGTTTCCCGGAGTTATCCCGATCTGCAGGGCAGGTTGCCCACGTGTTACTCACCCGTCCGCCGCTAAGATAATGGAGCAAGCTCCACTATCTCCGCTCGACTTGCATGTATTAGGCACGCCGCCAGCGTTCGTCCTGAGCCAGGATCAAACTCTCCATTATAGAGTAGTATTGATTGCTCAATAGTTGCTGGCGCATCGCCGTCTCGAAAGACGCACGATTCGCTTGATCTGCCGAAGCTGATCAGTACGTTTGCCGCGATCACTCGCGGCTGTATTGTTGACGTTTTGCTGTTCAGTTTTCAAGGTTCATGTTTGCTGTCGTTCCTGACGACTCTTAATATACTAAAGCACAGTCTTTAGAAAGTCAACACTTTTGGTAAATTAAATTATATTTAAAAACCTTTCTTTATTTCTTCTACTATTCGTTAAAGAAAAAGAAGCCATTCACCCCCAATAAAATAAAGGGGATAAATGACTTCCTTCTATATAAGCTTCATTTAAATCAAAAAGAATAACTATACAAGAATTATTACTTGTCAGAATATTTACCATTTATCAAGAGCTTAGGAAAGTTCGCGACGGCCTTCGAGAGCTTTGGATAATGTGACTTCATCCGCATACTCCAAGTCGCCTCCAACTGGAAGCCCATGTGCAATACGCGTAGTCCGGATGCCGGATGGCCTTACTAGCCGTGAGATATACATAGCGGTCGCTTCCCCTTCGATCGTCGGGTTCGTCGCCAAAATCAGTTCTTTTACTTGCTCGTCTTGAAGACGGGTCAATAGGGATGGAACATTGATATCTTCCGGGCCGATGCCATCCATTGGTGAAATGGCACCTTGCAGTACGTGATAAAGACCCGTGTAATCGCGCATCTTTTCCATCGCGATGACGTCTTTCGGATCCTGGACCACACAAATCATCGAACGGTCGCGGCTTGTATCCTGACAAATCTGGCACGGGTCGACATCCGTGATGTGGCCGCAGACTGAGCAAAAGCTCAAATTGCGTTTGGCGTCGACCAATGCTTTCGCGAAATCAAGCACGGTGTCTTCTTTCATGCCGAGCACAAAAAATGCCAGCCGGGCCGCTGTTTTTGGCCCGATCCCTGGCAACTTCATGAAACTCTCCATCAATTTGGAAATAGGTTCCGGGTAGTGCATTATCGCTTACCTCCTAGAACATGCCGGGGATATTCAAGCCTTTCGTGAATTTACCCATTGTAGAATTCGCATGCTCATCCGCTTTTTTAAACGCTTCGTTTGTTGCGACGATCAATGTATCTTGCAGCATTTCCACATCTTCCGGGTCTACGACTGCCGGGTCCAATGCGATATCAAGAACTTCCTTATGGCCGGAAACTGTTACTTTAACCATTCCACCGCCTGCTGTTCCTTCAAATTTCAATGTACCGAGCTCTTCTTGAGCCTCCGCCATTTGTTTTTGCATTTTCTGCATTTGTTTCATCATGCCTTGCATATTTCCTCCACCACGCATAATTGGTTCCTCCTCAAATTTTGTATTCGTTAATCATCATGGACTTCGACAAAATCTTTGCCGAAGAGCCGCTCCGCCTCAGAGACGAATGGATCTTCTTCAGGGCTTGCACCGTCACCGGAAAACGGATTCTCTTCCGGTCCTTCCGGTTCTTGCGCGTCGCCTTCATTTTTCAAGCCGCCGTTGCGGATAAACTCTTCACGGATTTTCAGCCAATTGGCGTCCGGCACGTAAACCGGCGTATAAGCCTTGCCCGTATACTGCTCAAGCAATTGGCTGAACGCTGCGGCAAAAGTCTGATTTTCAGAAGCCATCTGGCAATGAATATCATACTTGAATTTTAACACAAAAGCATCTGGGGATGCCGCTACCGGCTCGGCATCGTTGAGCAATGCCGAATGCGAGCGCTGCAGTTGCCCCATCACGGTCGCCCAATTGGTTTTGATCGCTTGGATATCCGGTTTCGTCGCATTTTTCAGCACTTCCTGGATGCGGCCAGTTGGGATTTTAAAGGCGCTCTGCGAACGCTGGCGTTTTTTCTGCTCGGCTTGAGGCGCCGCATTGGCTGCCCCACCGCCATCTTTCAATTGCTGCTGCAATTCGCGCACCAATTGTTCGAGGCTCGTGACTTTCGCTTCGAGTTCAGGAGACGGCGCCCCTGCACCTATGGTTTGGACGGGTGCGTCGGCCTGCACCATCTTCAAGAGAGCAGTTTCCATATAAATTTTCGTATGGTTCGAGAAGCGCATCTCCTGCTGGGTCTTTGTTAAAATATCAATCCAGTTATAGAGTGTTGACGCTTCAAACTGTTCCGCCAGCTCTTCAAAACGCGGTTCGAAAGCGGCAAGCTCCAGCATATCGCGCAGCCCCGGCGCTGTTTGGATCAGCAATAGATCGCGGAAGAAGGTAATGAAATCTTCCACTAAGCGCACCGGGTCTTTGCCGTCACGCACCAATTGCTCGAGCAAGGTCAACGCTTGCCCGACGTCTTTCTTCAACAGCGCTTCGGCAATGCCGTAAAACATGTCCTGGCTGATGGAACCCGTAACCAGAAGCGCATCTTCAATGGTCATTTCATCTCCGCTGAACGATACAACTTGATCGAGCAGGCTGAGCGCATCACGCATGCCGCCCGCTGCTGCCTGGGCAATGATCTTCAGCACTTGTTCATTATAAGGAATCTTGGCATCTTCCAAGACGGTGATCATTCGCGCAACGATGTCCGCTTGTGTATGCGATTTGAAATCGAACCGCTGGCAACGGGAAATGATCGTCAGCGGCAATTTATGCGGCTCGGTCGTTGCCAAAATGAAGACGACGTGTTCCGGCGGTTCTTCCAATGTTTTCAACAATGCGTTGAAGGCGCTGTTCGACAACATATGCACTTCATCAATGATATAAACTTTGAACCGGGAGTTAGCTGGAGAAAAACGAACTTTCTCGATAATTTCCCGCATTTCCTCAACCCGTGAATTGGAAGCCGCATCGAATTCGATGACGTCTGTATTCGAGCCTTCGTCGATGCTCCGGCAAGAAGAACATTCATTGCACGGTTCCGCTGCTGGGGCTTGTTCACAATTCAGCGCTTTAGCGAAAATCTTCGCCGCACTCGTCTTCCCGGTACCCCGAGGGCCTGAGAATAAATACGCGTGGGTCGTTTTATCATAAAGGAGAGCATTCTGAAGGGTTTGTTTGACATGCGTCTGGCCGGTCATTTCCGAGAAAGTCCGCGGTCTGTACACACGGTAAAAAGCTTGATACGCCACCTTGTTCTCCCCTTTTAAAAAGTCTTTGTTCCGTCCTTTCATTATACCATAAAAGGGCCTTGTTCCCGAATCATTTCACCGGGCGCCACACATTCTGGACAGAAAAAAACCTGCCCGCAAGCTGCGGACAGGTTTGGATCATTTAGGTTAAGCCGTGCACCTTTCTTCGACTGCTGTACACAAGCGTTACTCATGTCGTTGGCTCGATCTAGGCAACCCCGCGGCACATAGAAAGTACCACTTAATGCTGCTTCCTTCCGGACCTGACATGGTTCATGGGTTTCCATTGCGCAGGACCCAGATGTCAACACTACGTGCATGAGGCAGACCTTGCATACAAACAGCCTCAGAAAGGAATTCAGTCCTGCTAGAGCGGATTGCAGGTTACAGGACACCGCTACCTTCCCACCTAGCACGGCATTTACTAGTATACGGAGTGCTGGAGGAAAAATCAAACATAAAGTTAAGGACACCGCAAAACAGGCAACGACTATCTCCATCAACCGGCCTTTTTATTGCTTCCTGTAAAAAAGATAATTTTTTCTTCCAAAACTGTTGACGGGTTTTTAAATCCGTGATAAATTATATCTTGTCCAACACGGAGGAATACCCAAGTTTGGCTGAAGGGATCGGTCTTGAAAACCGACAGGGG
>NZ_JAPEHT010000196.1 GCF_028823615.1 Planococcus sp. A6 | reverse complement strand
GCCTGGTATCTGCTGCGATGTCACTCGGCATCGTCATCGGACCGGGAATCGGCGGCTTTCTTGCCGATTACAGCCTGAAGCTGCCGTTTCTTGTGTCAGCTCTCGTGTCGCTCGCAGCGGTGCTGTTTTCCGTTTTTGTCCTGAAAGACAGCGACGCCGAAAAAGCGGATCCGGATCTCGCTTTGACGATGACGCAATCCGAATCGATGTTCAAAAAAATTGCGCGCTCGACTTCGGTCCCTTACTTTTTACCGCTGGTCATCACGCTGGTCATGAGTTTCGGTTTGCTCGCTTACGAATCCGTCCTCGGGCTTTATCTCGACAATCAATTCAATTCCACTGCGAAGGATATCGCCTTCATGATTACCGCCACCGGTACGGTCAGTGTCATCGTTCAATTGTTCGTCGTTGACCGCATCGTCTCGCGCTTCGGTGAGATCGGCGTATTGATTACGTTCCTCGGCGTCGCAGCGGGCGGGTTTCTCGCATCGCTTTTTGCGAGCAGTTACGTCATGTTTTTCGGGGTGTCACTGATTATCTTCCTCGCGACATCGATTTTGCGTCCGGTGTTGAATACATTGATCTCAAAACTCGCAGAAGGCGAAGTCGGCTTTGCGATGGGCATGAACAATGCCTATATGAGCATCGGCAACGTCATGGGCCCGCTCCTCGCTGGTATCCTGTTCGACATCAATATCATTTTCCCGTTCATTCTCGGCCTGTTGCTGCTGTTGGCAACACTCGTCATCACAGTAGGCTGGCAGCGCTCAAGATCCGCTAAACAAGCACGTACCGTCGAACAGCAATAGGCCCACGCTTCTATCCAATCCTACTCATTCAATGAGTTTGTATCAGTTTTATACTTATCAAAAGACAGTGCAGTCGATAACCCGCACTGTCTTTTTTCCATTTTAAGGATTTATTGTAAGACCTTGCACTAGATAACTTTTAGCAGCCTCTATCGATTTGTTTTTTCTTGCCTTTTTCTGCTAATTGGGAAAGCCAATAGCTTTACGCTGGGGATAGTTGGTTGTATAATCTTTGTATAACAAAAAACTACGGAATGAAGGTCATGCTATGTACAATATCAAAGCTGCTGCCAAAATACTCGATATGCCTAAAGTGACCATCCGTTCCTGGGAGACGCGCTATAATGCCATCACGCCTGCGCGCACAGAATCGGGTCATCGCCTGTATTCCGACCAAAATTTGGAAGACTTGAAGTGGCTGAAAATCCAAGTCCAGGAAAACGGCATGAAAATCAGTGAAGCCGTCAAGCAATTGCACGCTTCAAGGAAACAGTTCTACCATCCGGAAATCGCCGATTCCAATGAACCTATTGAGTATGCCAAGCAAATTGAAGAATTGTATCAGGCCGCTGTAGAAATAGACATTGACCGTTTTAATTATCTGCTCGATTTGAAGTTCTCGCTGTTCCACCACCAGACTGTCTTCTTTCATATCATCGCGCCGCTCATGGTACGGATCGGTGCAGAATGGGAAAACGGCCAAATCAGCGTTGCGCATGAACACATGATCACCAACATCATCCAGCAGCGCTTCAACCAGTTTTTCCGCGTCTTCCCGGTTGCACCCCATTTGCCGAAGGTACTGGCACTCAGCCCAAGCGGAGAACATCACCAGCTCGGCCTGCTGTTGTTCTCGTTATTCCTTCGCGAGAATGGCTTCCATGTCGTTTACACAGGTCCTGACACGCCGCTTGATGGCCTAGCGGAAATGGTGGCTAAGCAAGATTTCAAACTGGTTTGCATGTCCGTCATGACACCTAAAAGCCGTCCCGTCGCAGAACAATACATCAAAGAACTTTCTGATGCTATTCCCGGACTCCACTTTTTGCTCGGCGGCCAAGGCATCGATTGTGATGATGAAAAAATCAACCGCTATTGCATCGGCACCACGCTCGAATCCTGGCAGCAATGGCTCGACGGATTCAAAGCTGCCCGTACATCTTAAGCACACAGAAAAACCATGCGTGAAGGAATCCTTCACGCATGGTTTTTTTATTGATTGTCGATTTCCTGGTATTGTTTCATGAATGGGCCGCTGTCCGCCACTTCGGAGTGGTAGAGCGCCTTCAATGCAAAGCTTTTCTCAAGCTCCATTTCCTTCATCAATACCTTCAGCCGTTTTTTCAGTTCCGGCTCCTGGTTGACCAGTTTCTCCATATTCGATTTAAAATAGCGCATCGTGATCCGCTCCTTTTATTTTATTATAACACGGCAAAGCAAAGAAAAAGCGCACCCATCAACCGGATGCGCTTTTTAACATGTCTGGGATTCTTGAATCGTGTTTTCCGAAGCTTAAACCGCCCGCTTTCCGTGGGCTCGCGCCCAAGCCTCCTCGGTTTGCGCTACTTTCGCTGCGCTCAAGCATCGCAAATGAATGAACTCGGCGTTGCCTCGCTCATTCATTCCCTGCGGGGTCTCGGTCGTCTCGCTGATCCACCGGAGTCGGGCGGATGCTTCTCCAAACACTTGGAAAGTTTATAGACTATTTGTTGCGTAAAATTAGTTGCTTTCTAATTTTAACGACTTATTCTAAGTGTTAAAAAAATATGCGCTTTTTTCAGCCGACCACGTGAAATACGTAATTGACGAAAAACAGACAAGCAATCACATAAAGAGCCGGGGAAACTTCACGCCATTTGCCGATCGCCACTTTCAGCACCGGATACAGGATAAACCCGATCGCAATACCGTCCGCAATACTGTACGTAAACGGAATCAACGCGATGATCAACAAAGCCGGAAACGTTTCGCTCATGTCCTTCATGTCGAGATTCTTGATATTCTGAAGCATCAACCCGCCGATGATGATTAAAATCGGCGCAATCGCGCTGTCGGGAATGATCTTGATCAGTGGAATGAAGAACGCTGCACCCATAAACAAAAAGCCTGCCGTCAGTGAAGTCAAACCGGTGCGTCCGCCAGCAGCCATCGCTGCCGCACTTTCCACACTGGCCACAGTCGGGCTCGTACCGAGAAATCCTGAAGCCATCGTCGAGACCGACGTCGCCTGGAATGCACGCGAATATTTTTCCGGACGGCCGATGAAATTCACCTGTCCGTGGACGAGGCCAATGTTTTCAAACACCAAGACCATCGTCAGGGAAAATACCGCCACCCAGAACGTTGTCGACAAAAAATTGCTGAACGACATTGCACCGAACACCGCAAACGCTTCTGCCGTATTGACGCCCGGTTCGCTCAATTGGCTGAGATCGATCATGCCGAAGAAATACGCAATGACCGTTCCCAGTACAATGGTGATCAGAAAATTCCCCGGCACGTTACGGATAAATAAAATGATCGCGAGCAAAAACGTCACGACGGTCGACAGCACGAGTGGATCTGACAGCGAACCGAGCGAAAGAATCGCCCCGTCGCCTGGCGCTACAAGGCCGCCTTTCTCGAGGCCTAACAGCATCAGAAATAGCCCGAGCCCCACCGTGATCGCTTCTTTCAGCGAATTCGGCACCGCCTCGCTGAGCATTTTCGAAAAGCGCGTAAATGCGACAAAGACGAAAATGACACCCGAGACGAAAACGACCGCAAGTGCTTCCTGCCAGCTCAACCCCATCGACTGGACGAGCGTATAGGAGAACAATGCATTGATCCCCATGCCCGGAATGAGCAAGATGGGCGCATTGCCCCAAAAGCCCATCAATAATGCGCCGATGACGGAAGCGGCGATGGTGCCGATGATCGCGTACTCGATTGGCATGCCGGACTCCGATAAAATCAGTGAGTTGACGGCGATGATGTAGACAACGGTGAAAAAGCCGATTAAGCCGGCAGTCATTTCCCGCTTGATGGTCGTACCGTTTTCGTTAAGACCGAAAAACCGGTCCATCCAATTTGCCATAAGACATACCTTCTATGAAATTAGCCCTCTCCCTACCCGCTCTGCCTGAAAAAATCAGGTAAGCCAAGATAGAAGTGTAATCCTAAAAAAAGCCGCTGTCAAGGCATTTATCTTGAAAGGAAATAGCTGGTTATGCAGGCATTTATCTCCCAATTTCAGCAAGTCACCTAAATCTTTCATTAAATAAAAAAACCGCCTGTTCCCCGCTCTGAACTGAACC
>NZ_JAPEHT010000195.1 GCF_028823615.1 Planococcus sp. A6 | reverse complement strand
TGCTTTTACTATGATCATTTTTTCACTTGAATAACGATTTTCCCTCTGGCATGGTGGGATTCGCTTAATTCATGCGCTTCCCGGACGCCTTCTTCCGTCAACGGATAAAGGTGGCCGACTTCCGGCTTCACTTCGCCGCTGACGAACAAATCGCCCAATTTCTTCAATTGCTGGCCATTTGGCTCAAGCCAGAAACTGCTGACGTCGATGCCGAGCTTTTCTGCTTGTTCTTCATCGGGCTGTCCGGCTATGCTGACAAGCCTGCCGCCGCGCTTCAATACGCCGTAACTTTTTTCGAGCGTTTCGCCGCCCATCGTATCCAATACGAAATCAAAATCCTCCAGCACTTCCGAGAAATCCTCTTCCCGATAATCGATGACGCGGTTCGCGCCAAGGGAAGTGACAAGTTCATCGTTTTTATCGCTTGCGGTCGTCGCTACATAGCAGCCGATGCTGTTGGCGATCTGGATCGCCATGCTTCCGACGCCGCCAGCACCTGCATGAATCAGCACGCGATCGCCTTTTTTGATATGCCCGATCTCCACCAGGCATTGCCATGCAGTTAGCCCAGTCAATGGAATCGCTGCACCTTCCTCGAAACTCATGCTTTCTGGCATGCGCGCCAGCAGATTTTCATCAACCGGGACGAATTCTGCATACGTCCCTTGACGTGTGGTATCCGGACGCGCAAAAACCCGGTCGCCTGGATGATAATGCTTAACCTCATCGCCTACTTCTTTGACGACTCCTGCAACATCCCATCCGAGAATGATCGGGAATTCCCATGGCAGCATTTCTTTCAAATAGCCTTCCCTCAGCTTCCAATCAATCGGGTTGACTGAAGTTGCGTGAACTTCCACCAACACTTGATGCGCTGAAATGGCTGGCGTTTCCACTTCTCGTTCTTTCAGTTGCTCTTTTCCTCCATACTGGTCAATGACAATCGCTTTCATCTGCACCCACTCCTCCCTTTTACCACCTGTATACCCTGACACCATTTTGCTACACCTGAAAAATCACAGGAACTTGCCTAATTATGCTATTATGGTAACTGTTTCATAAAAGAGGTTCGCAAACTCCCTCTCTAAAAAACTAAGGAGCTGTATTTAAATGAAAAATGAAAAAGCAGTCGTTGTCTTCAGCGGCGGGCAAGATAGTACCACTTGCCTATTTTGGGCGCTGGAACAATTCAGCGAAGTGCTCGCCGTCACTTTCGATTACGGCCAGCGCCATGCGCAGGAAATCGACCATGCAAAACGCATTGCAGAAACGCTCGGCGTAACATTGCAAGTGCTCGACATGGGGCTCATCAATCAATTATCCGCCAACGCTTTGACACGCGATTCGATTGAAGTCGAAGAGCAAAAGGAAGGGCCGCCTTCCACATTCGTTCCCGGACGCAATTTATTGTTCCTGTCTTTTGCGGCGATTTACGCCGATGCATTCGGCGCACGCCACCTCGTGACCGGTGTCAGCGAGACGGATTTCAGCGGTTATCCAGATTGCCGGGATACCTTTATCCGGTCGCTCAATGTCACGCTCAACTTATCGATGGATAAGCAATTCGTCATCCATACGCCGCTCATGTGGCTCGACAAGGCAGGCGTCTGGGAATTGTCCGACGAGCTTGGCGCATTCGAGTTCGTCCAGACCGAAACCTTGACCTGCTACCACGGCATTCCAGCAGCGGGCTGCGGAACTTGCCCGTCTTGCGTGCTGCGCAACCAAGGCTTGCAGACCTACCTTTCCAAAAAAGAAGGTGCGAAATCTTGATGCAGCAATTCTACCCTTCCGTTCAGCATCCCTATAGCTTTGAATTAAATAAAGACATGCATTTTTCCGCGGCGCATTATATCCCGGCCGATGAAGCCGGTAAATGCGCGAAAATGCATGGCCATACTTACCATTTAAATATCACGATTGCCGGCGACCACTTGAACAGCACCGGTTTTCTTATCGACTTCAAGCAATTAAAAGACTTGATCCATAAACGCTATGACCACAGTGTTTTGAATGACCACCCGGAATTCACAGAGACTTTCCCGACGACCGAGCAGCTCGCCCAACAAATACACAAGTTGATCCAAGACACGCTCGACCGCTCAGACAATAAGCCGAAATGCATCCAAGTCATCGTCCGGGAAACCCCGACAAGCTATGTCATTTACCGGCCAAAAGAGGTGTCTTCATGAAGATCCCTGTAATGGAAGTATTCGGCCCGACGATCCAAGGCGAAGGCATGGTCATGGGCCAGAAGACGATGTTCGTCCGGACCGCCGGCTGCGATTATTCCTGTTCGTGGTGCGATTCCAAATTCACTTGGGACGGCACCGGAAAAAGTACTGCGATGACCGCAGATGACATTGTCCGGCAGCTCGAGGCGCTTGGTAAAGACGCCTTTTCTCACGTCACCATCTCCGGAGGCAACCCGGCACTTCATAAAGGCATCGCGGAACTGGTCGCATTATGCCAAGAAAAAGGTTGGCGTACAGCTGTCGAAACGCAAGGCAGCATCTGGCAGGACTGGCTCTTGGAAATCGATGAAGTCACCGTCTCCCCAAAGCCGCCGAGTTCTGGCATGATTCTGGACTATTCCCAGCTCGATGCGATGCTCGGCAGGCTGTCGTCATCTCAAGCCAGCCTGAAAGTCGTCGTTTTCGATGAAGCGGATTTCTTTTTCGCGGAGCAGCTCCACCTGCGCTATCCGTCATTCCCATTCTTTTTGCAAGTCGGCAATGACGACACGCAGACGACCGAAGACGACAAACTGGTCCAGCATCTGCTTGGTCGCTATCAATGGCTGATCGACAGGCATTTGGTTTCCGCCCCTCTCAATGATGCTAAAGTGCTGCCGCAGCTCCACACATTGTTATGGGGCAATAAGCGCGGCGTATAAATTGCAATAACAAAATCGGTTTTTATGTTGATGCACTTAATACTTAAAGGATCAGGCTTTTTTCACAAACTGCGATTTCAGCTGCATCGCGCCAAATCCATCGATTTTGCAATCGATATTATGGTCTCCATCCACAAGCCGGATGCTTTTGACTTTTGTGCCGATTTTCAAGGGGTTGGAACTGCCTTTCACTTTCAAATCCTTGATGATTGTAACAGCGTCGCCATCCTGCAAAATATTTCCTACGGCATCGCGCACTACTTCTTCTTGTGGTTGTTCAGCCGGGTTCCATTCATGGGCACATTCCGGGCAGACCGCCATTCCCGCATCTTCATACGTATACTCAGAACCGCATTTCGGGCAATTTGGTAACTCCATCATCTATCTACTCATCTCCCATAATTCGCGATGCTTCTTGCACCAACAGATGTACTTAGTATACCAAATCACCGAGGCGCATAGGACGGCTTTTATCTAACCACCAAGACGGGGCATTCTGCATGATTGACAACCTTATGGCTGACACTGCCGAGCATCACTTCACGGATTGGCGACAGCCCCCGGCTTCCTATGACAAGAAGGTTGTATTGCTTGTCTTTCGTCATCTGAACGATAGCAGGTCCCGGAATGCCGTGCAGCACTTCGATACGATGGAATATTTTCTCCCTATCAAGCATTTCGGTTACCGGCTGGATCTTTTTCCGTCTCGCCAAATCGAATTCCATCGCCGAAGCGTCGTGGATTACTTCATTCTCATCTTCCTTGTAATCGGAAACATAGACAACTGTCACTTCCGCCCCTTCTACTAGGCTGGCAATCTTTACCGCTTCCCTGGCTGCGCGGATGGAGTTTTCCGAACCATCTACTGCCAATAAGATTTGCTGATACATACTCCCACTCCTTTCAAGCTGGTCGTTCTCTTGCCTCTTTACGCTATTCGCCGTTTGCTTGAAAGTTCCTGCCTTTTTAAGAGTGCCGAAGAAATCTATGGTATCCAATGAATTAAAAAGGGATTAGCTTTTATATATTCAAAGCACATTGTCCTATCCGAGTATTTGGAGAAGCGTTTGCTCGACTCCTGTGGGATTAGCGGGTTTGAGAGACCCCGCAGGAACGCAGTGACGAG
>NZ_JAPEHT010000194.1 GCF_028823615.1 Planococcus sp. A6 | reverse complement strand
ACGCCGAGCAAGTTCATGCCGCTCGACAAGGAAGCCATGACGATCGCGCCGATAATAGCGCCGGTGACTTTGCCGACACCACCGGCTGAAGAAACCCCGCCGACATACGCTGCGGCGATGGCATCAAGCTCGAACAAAGTCCCGGCTGTCGTTGTTGCCGACTGCAGGCGCGCTGTGAACAGGATACCTGACAAAGCGGCAAGCATGCCCATCGAACCGAAGACAATCATGGTGATTTTTGTGACATTGATACCGCTTAAATGAGCCGCTTCCGGGTTGCTCCCGACTGCGTAAATATTGCGCCCGAGAACAGTTTTGGTCGATAGGAAATGGTAGATCACAACGACGAGCAGCATAATGACGACCGTCCACGAGAATCCGTTGTATCCAGCCAGCACCCACGTAATATAGCCGATGATGAACGATACAAAAACCAGTTTCAGGATAAAAATTGGAAGCGAAATCACATCGAAGCCGTATTTCACTTTATTGCGGCGTGTGGATAGTTCGCTGTAAATGTAAAGGGCGATGCCGATGAACCCGACGAGCACCGACAGCAAGTGGAGGCCGTTCACTTCCACGAGCGATGGGATGAAGCCATTGCCCAGTGCATTGAACAAATCGTCGTTGACGATGATCGTGCCTGTCGATTCCGTGACATTAAGCAAAGCCCCACGGAAAATCAACATTCCGGCCAGTGTCGCGACAAACGACGGGATGCCGATTTTCGCGACCAAAAAGCCATTGAACAAGCCGATGATGATCCCGAACACCAAGACAATCGGAATGACGATCCACACCGACAACCCCATCTGCGTCAGGAAAATCGCCGCCACGGCGCCAAGGAAGCCGGCGACAAAGCCGACCGATAAATCGATGTGGCGGATGACGATGATGAGCGTCATGCCGACTGCCAGCACGGCGATATAGCCGGCTGAATCGAGCAAGTTGCTGATGTTACGGGATGACATGAACAAGCCGTCCGTCAAGACCGAAAACGTCAGCATGATGACGAACAATGCGATGTACATGCCGTAATCGCGGATATTTGTTTTGATGAGAAAGCGCGCTTCATTGAATAAACTCATGGATACCTACCCCCTATTGCGTTGCCAATTCCATAATGGCTTCTTGTGTCGTATTTTCTCTCGACAATTCTCCAGTGATTGCGCCTTCCGCCATCACGTAGATGCGGTCGCTCATGCCGATGATTTCGTTCAATTCAGAAGAGATCATGATGATGCTCATGCCTTGCTTGATCAGTTCATTCATGATTGTGTAGATCTCGAATTTCGCCCCGACATCGATTCCCCGCGTCGGTTCATCGAGAATCAGGATTTTCGGACCCGTAAACAGCCATTTGCCGAGCGATACTTTCTGCTGGTTGCCGCCACTTAGCTTGCCGACTGCCAATTCAAGCGAACTGGTTTTTATTTGCATCGATTGCCTGTACTCAGAACCGACTTTCACTTCCTCATTCAAATTCAACACACCGCTTTGCGAAATGCCTTTCAAATGGGCCGCTGTGATATTGTTCTTGATGTCATTGATCAAGAACAATCCGTTGCCTTTGCGGTCTTCGGTCACATAAGCAATTCCCGCTTTGATGGCATCGCTTGTATGCTTGAATTGAACTTTCTGGCCATTGACCTGCATATCGCCTTCCACTTTGTATTTCTTCGGGTTGCCGAACATGCTCAGCGCAAGTTCCGTTCGCCCTGATCCCATCAGACCGGCGATCCCGATGATCTCGCCTTGTTTCACTTGGATATTCGCTTTTTTCACGACGTGGCGGCCGAGCTGAGTGTCGTATGCCGACCAATCGTTCAACTCGAGTACTGTCCCGCCGAATTCATGATCCAAGCGTTTCGGGTAAATATCCGCGATTTCACGGCCCACCATATTCTTGATGATGACACTCTCGGATATTTCGCCTTTATGCGCGTCCAAGGTGACGATCGTTTTTCCGTCCCGCAAGATGGTCGCTTTGTCAGCGATCGAAATGACTTCTTTTAATTTATGGGAAATCATGATGCAGGTGATTCCTTGCGATCTTAATTCTTTCAATAGGTCCAATAAGTTCTCGCTGTCATTCTCGTTCAAAGCAGCGGTCGGCTCATCGAGAATCAGCAGTTTGACGTCCTTGCTCAAAGTCTTGGCGATTTCCACCAATTGCTGCTTGCCTACCCCGAGGTCTTTGATCAAGGTTTCCGGGTCGACATTCAATTTGACCTTTTTCAGCATCTTCGCCGACTGAACAATCGTTTCATTCCAATCCACGAACGGGCCTTTGCGGATTTCGTTTCCGGCAAAAATATTCTCGTAGACCGTCAGATCCGGAAACAGCGCCAGCTCTTGATAGATGATGGCAATTCCGGCTTTGACGCTATCGTTGATTTCATTGAACCGCTGGACTTCCCCTTCGAAGACGATGTCCCCTTCATATGTACCATAGGGATATACGCCGCTCAGCACCTTCATGAGAGTTGACTTCCCTGCCCCGTTTTCGCCAATCAAGCAATGGATTTCTCCGCGTTCCACTTTGAAATTGACGTCATCCAGCGCTTTGATTCCCGTAAACTCCTTGGTTATACCGTTCATTTCTAAAATATAGTCGCTCATTTCTACGCCTCCCCTACAAAAACCTCAAAGAATGGAGAAATAGTGATAGACAGCGCTATCACTATTCCTGTGTCCTATTGTTTTTACTCGATGCCTGTAAACTCGCTTGCTTCGTAATATTCTGTGTCGATCAATTCGGATTTCACATTTTCTTTATCGACTACGATAACGTCCGTCTGTTTCGCTTTCACTTCGCCTGCTCCGTTATCGTAAGAACCTGTTGTTTCCGGTTTGTTGCCGTCCAACACTTCAACGGCCATGCCCATTGCATCCTGTACTAGTGTGCGGACATCTTTGAAGACCGTCATCGATTGTTTCTCATCGATGATGTATTGGATTGACGCTTTCTCAGCATCCTGTCCTGTAATCGTGTAATCCGTCACAGCAGAATCCGATCCGAACACGTCTGCAATCGAGCGTGCCGTGCCATCGTTCGGCGCCAAAATTGCTACATCGCCTTTCATGTCTTCACCTACTGAAGTCAAATGCGTCTGTGCTTTGTTCTTGGATTCGTTCGGATCCCAGTTCGTTGTGACCTGGCCGATGATTTTGCTCAACTGGTCGCGGTCCAATTCTTTCGTATCAGACAAAGCTTCCGCTTCGCTGGAGTTGGCAATCTTGAATGTGCCGTCAGCGATTTTCGGCTGAAGCACTTCCCATGCGCCTTGGAAGAACAAGAACGCGTTGTTATCTGAAGAAGCTCCTGCATACAAGTACAACGGGATATCAGAGCCTTCTGCATTATCGATCAAATACTGGGCTTGTGCTGCACCTACTGCCAATGAATCGAAAGTTACGTAGTAATCAACTGCATCCGTATCCGTGATCAAACGGTCATATGCAATAACCGTTACGTCATCCGCTTTTGCAGCTTCTACAGCAGCTGCTGCTGCAGCCCCGTCATGCGGAGTGATGATCAAGACTTTGATGCCTTTGTTCAATAAAGCTTCAACGTTCTCTTTTTCTTTAGCTGAAGACCCTTGGCTGAAGAGAATTTCAGTTGAGTAATCTGATTCCGCAAGTGCATCTTTAAAGCGTTGCTCATCCTGCACCCAACGCGGCTCATCTTTTGTCGGCAAGACGATTCCGACATCCACCCCAGAACCTGAACCTGATCCTGAACCTTCTTCCCCTTCGCTATTGCATGCGGTTAAAGCCAAAGCGAACAACACCAGAATCGTCAGCAGCAAAAACCCTTTAACATTCTTTTTCATATCTTTTCCCCTCTCCCTTTGTAAATATAAGTAATTACTTCTTAAGTATAAATTCTGAAAACTTAAATGATAGCGCTTTCACTAGCACTCTTTTAACATCATCTGTACTTTTTTAACTTTTCGTATCAGAAGCTGCATCGATCTCTTCTTCGTTCATATTTCCAGGCAATAAAAAAACGCAATTCCCTTGTGATGGGGATTAGCGTTTTCATCTTGTCTAGAAAGGCGAGAAGTCATATTTTCCGAAGCTTATCGCTCGCTTTCCGCGGGCGGGAATCGAGCC
>NZ_JAPEHT010000193.1 GCF_028823615.1 Planococcus sp. A6 | reverse complement strand
CGTGGTTTTCCATCGGCCCGACGAAATCGACCGGCAGATCGAGCGCCAAGGATTTCTTTTTGATTTCTTCGCGCCAAGAACTGTGAATTTCGCCGGCAAGGTAAACGGTTAATCTCATGAGTCTCATCCTCCATTTTCCATTTCCTCTTAGTGTAGCATAAAGGAGGAAGAGTCGGAAAAGGATTCAGACAATTTGGCGTTCTTTCGTGCGGACGGGCATGCATGAAAGCACATGGCTGATTTTGAAATGGCGCTTCTCGCGGCGCAAAAAACAGTAAGCTTGGAACGAATCACCGCTGACTTTCAGGATTTTGACGCGGCGTTTGCTGATGGTACCGTCATTTGCGATATACATCATGTCGATCAACTGCCGGTATTTGAATGCTTTTAGAAGTTGTGCTTTCATGATAACCCTCCTCAGATAAGAACGTTTGTTCTCATTATATACCGGGCAGGGGAATGAAACAAGTGAAATGAATCGTGTATAATGGAACGAACGTATATTCTTTTATATAGAAGAAAGGGGAGCTTCTCATGAAATTCATTCATACCGCTGACTGGCATCTCGGAAAACTGGTGCAGGGCGTACATATGACAGAAGACCAGCGATTTGTGCTGGATCAACTGATCAAAGCAATCGAACAGGAGCGTCCCGATGCACTGGTTATTGCGGGGGATTTATATGACCGTGCCGTGCCGCCCACAGAAGCGGTGCGTTTGCTGGACGATACACTCGCGAAAATCGTACTGGATATGAAAGTGCCGGTTATTGCCGTGGCAGGCAACCATGACAGCCCGGGAAGGCTTGATTTCGGGAGCCGCGCATTGAAAAGCAACGGCCTTCATATCGCGGGCCCGATCCGGCCTGAATTCGATCCGGTCGTTTTGAGCGATGAAGCGGGAGAAGTACATTTCCATCTGGTGCCTTACACGGATCCGTCGATGGTGCGCCATGTATTTGAAGATCCGGACATCAAAACCCATGACGATGCGATGAAAGCGATGACCGGGCGCATTACCGCTGAAATGAATCCGTCAGCGCGTCATGTGTTCGTCGGCCATGCGTTCGTGACGCCTCGCGGAGAACAGGAAGACAATACGAGCGATTCCGAACGGCCGCTTGCGATCGGCGGGGCAGAACACGTCAGCGCGCAGCATTTCCAACCGTTCCATTACACAGCGCTCGGCCATTTGCATAAAGCGCATTATGTATTGAATGAAACGATCCGCTATTCAGGGTCGCCATTGAAATATTCGATATCGGAAGAGCATCATCAAAAAGGGTTCCATGTGGTTGAATTAACTGCAGATGGATCTGTCACAGTCGACAAGCGCTTATTCACAGCGAAGCGCGATATGCGTTCAGTGGAAGGGACAATCGCGGAAATTATGGAGCATGAGAGAAGCGACGATTATGTCTTCGTTACCTTGCTCGATGAGACGCCCGTTTTGTATCCGATGGAAAAAGTGCGCTCGGTGTATCCGAACGCGATGCATGTGCAGCGCAAAACTTTCGCAAAAGAAGCCGGTGAATCGACCATCGGCAGCCGCCGGAAGATGGACCCGATGCAATTATTCAACGCTTTCTATGAAGAAGTAAAAGGAGATGCACCGTCTGCGGAAACAGCTGAACTGTTCGGCGACGTGTTGCAGGAATTCCTGCAGGCGGATTCTGAGCGGGAAGAGGTGAAGTCATGAAACCGGTCAAATTGAAACTGACAGCATTCGGCCCATACCGCGACAGCGAGGAAATTAATTTTGAAGACCTTGAAGGCAATCGCTTATTTGTCATTTCGGGCAGCACCGGTTCTGGCAAAACAAGCATCTTCGATGGCATTTGTTTCGCGCTCTACGGCTCGGCAAGCGGCTCGGATCGCAGTGAACCGAAAAACCTGCGCAGCGATTTCGCCAAGGATTCGGTCCATACTTCGGCAGAATTGACCTTTGAAGTGCACGGCACCACTTACCGCATTCTGCGGCAGATGAGTCATGTGAAAAAAGGCAATAAAAGCGCGACCGGTGAACGCTATGAATTTTTCGAAGTGACCGATGCGGGTGAAAAGCCGTGTGTCGAGCGTCAAATCGTCTCGGAGCTCAATCGCCGCATCGAAGAAATCCTTGGGCTGACTTTCTCCCAGTTCAACCAGATCGTCATGCTGCCACAAGGGGAATTCCGCAAGCTCTTGACGTCTGAAACCGATAATAAGGAAGCGATTTTGCGGAAGATTTTCCGCACCGAACCATACCGCTTGGTTGCCGAGCGGCTCAAGCACAAAAAAGAAGAAGCGCAGGACCGTTTTAAAGCGCAGCAGATGCTTTACAAAGAGCAAGTGCAGGCGATTGCGGGTTCTTTGCCGCAGCGTGAATCAGCTCTTTTTGAAGTGTTCGCGCAAGGTGATTTCCAGCGCAGCCAGTTACTCGCCGGGCTTGAAGGGGAGATCCGCCATTATGAATCGGAAAGCATTGGCCTGCGGGAGCGCTATCAGAAATCCTATGATTTCCACAATAAAAAAATGGCCGAGTTCCACGAAGCAAAAGGCTGGAACGGACGCTTTGACGAATTGGAAGCGAAACAGCACCACTTGCAAGAACTGGAGCAACAGCTTCCGGCGGTCAAAGAATGGGAGCAGCAAGTCACAGCAGCTGATCAAGCGGGCATGATCACCGGCTTGGAGGAACAGCTTCTGGAACTTATGGCCAATGAACGCCAAAAACGCGAAGACTTGCTTCGTGCCGAGACGGCTGAACAGAAAGCCCAGGAAATGAAAACCCGCCACGAACAGCGTCAAGCTGCACAGCAAGCGCTGATCCGTTTGCATGATATGGAATTAGGCGTAAAGGAACTGGAACAACAGCGTGCAGCTGTCCAGCAATTGGAGAAAGCCGCTATCCACGCCAGAACGGCATTACAAAGAACGGATGAACAAGCAGTAAGCGCCGAGCAACAACTGGCGCAAACGAAATCATTCATTCAACAACTGGAAGAAAGACTGGAGCAGTTCGACGACAAGCGGAACCGTCAGAACCGGTTGGCGGAACAACGGCGCATCTTGATGGAATATCTTCACTTAGAGCAAAAGCTCGAAGGTTTGGCCGAACAATCAGCAAAAGATCAGGCGAAGTTTGAACAAGCGCAAAAAGCCTATCAAACGATGGAACATGATTGGTTCGCTAACCAGGCGGCGCTGCTCGCATCGAACCTGCACGCCGGAGAAGCATGCCCCGTTTGCGGCAGCCTCGACCACCCGGCAAAACAGCCAGGCACCTCTGCAGCAGTGGACCAGCAAGCGATGGAACAGGCCAAGCAAGTGTTGGCACAAAGCGAGCAAAAATTCCGCAAAACGGAAGCGGAACAAGCCGCGGTCCATGAGCAGGCGGCAGTGAAGCGCGAGGAGCTGGACGGCATGTCGATTGTTGCTGAACAAGCAGAAGCGCAATTGGAAGCAATACAGGCTGAACAGCATTCACTAACCGATGAGCTTGAACAATTGCAGGCCGATAAGGAGCAGCTGCGCAAGCGCAAGTTGACATTCGGGGAGATGGAAGACCAGTTATCGAGCTTAAAGAAACAACAGGCGGAAGCCCAACACAGCGCACATGAAAAACGCTCTGTGCATGAATCGGCACAAGCTGTTTTGGAAAGCAAACTGACATCGATCCCGGAAGCGCTCCGTGATCTTGGGTCGCTTCGAACAGAGACCGAAAAAGCGCAGGAAACGAAAGACCGCTTGGAAACGGCTTGGCAACGTGCGCAGGATGCCCTCCAAAAAGCCGAACGGCAAGTGTCGGAAGCGGCTGTATCGCTTCGGCATAGCAAGCAGTCCGTACAAGAACTGCAAGAAAAGCGCAGTCATGCCGAAAGCCGTTTCGAGGAAGCACTCGTGAAATCCGCTTTCGCCTCGAAAGAAGCTTATCAAAAGGCTAAACTGGAGGCATCCCGCTACGAAGAATTGAAAACACAAATTGAGCGGTACAAACAAGACCGCCACACGACAGAGCGGCAAACGGCAGAACTCGAAAGCGCGCTCGACGGACGTGGCCGTATTGACGTGTCGGATGCGGAGCAAGCACTTGCTGAATTGAAAGCGGATTACGAGCAGGCGC
>NZ_JAPEHT010000192.1 GCF_028823615.1 Planococcus sp. A6 | reverse complement strand
AAACTGTGAAATGAACACACCGGATTTAAAGCGCAGTTTGCTGCAGATGAAATATGCAGGCTGGTTCGACAATTGTTCAGGAATCGTCTTCGGCAGAAGCGAAGCGAACGATGCCGTACAAGGCTATACCGCGGAGATGGTGTACCAAGAACTGGCGGAGCAATTAAAAGTTCCCATTGTATATGATGCCGACATCGGCCATCAGCCTCCGCAAGTGATATTGGTCAACGGGGCGCACGCGATTTTCCACGTTGACGATGGAAAAGGGCGTGTCGTCCAGGAATTCCGTTAAAGAAAGGATGAATGCCATGGACTATCGCCGATTAACAGAAGAAGATGCTAAACAATACCGGGAACTTCGCTTAACGGCATTGCAGACAGATGCCGATGCGTTTTCGACTGATTTCAATGAAGCAAGCCGAAGGCCGGTAAGTGCGACCGCTAAAAATCTCGCCAATCCTTCAGCTGTGACATTCGGTGCATACGATGAAAGCCGTTTGCTCGCCATGATGACGCTGCTCAGATTGTCGGGGAAGAAGACCAGCCATCGAGCTGAAGTACTTGCCGTCTATGCAGCGGAAGAAACGAGAGGGACAGGAGTTGCATCCACGCTTTTCGACCATTTGCTGGCATTTGCAAGGGAATGGAGAGGGCTTGAGCAGCTCGAACTCGCCGTCAATTCTGCCAACCCGCGTGCCATCCGTTTTTACGAACGATCCGGCTTTCAGCGCATCGGCATCACGCCGAATGCCCAAAAGGCGGAAGGCCGTTATATCGATGAATTGTTGATGGTGATGAAGCTATAGAAATGAAATGAAAAAGCGGAGACACTGGTCTCCGCTTTTTATTATTCATTTAAAATATACAGTTTGTCGTCGCCTTCTGTCGGGGTGCCCCGGCCATCGGTATTATTCGTGATGAAATATAAACCGTTGCCGTCAGAATAAACGTCGCGGATACGGCCGTATCCTTCGATGGAATCGGTGATTTCTGCCGACTCCGGGTCCATCACTTTGATCGCTGTCCCGCGAAGTGCTGAGATATACAGCGCCCCGTCGTGAAAGTCGATCCCGCTAGGTGCCCACGTATCATCTGCACCACTCGTGACAAACGGCTCTTCTAACCCATCAGCAGTTTCTTCCCCTTCGATATCGGGCCAGCCATAATTGGCGTCCTGTTCGATGATATTGATTTCATCGTTCGCGGATTGCCCATGTTCCGCTGCATACATCGTCTCCCCATCCCACGCCAAGCCTTGGGGGTTGCGGTGGCCGAGCGAATAGATTTCAAATTCATTGAATTCGTTGAGACGGAGAATCTTCCCGTTGACTGAAGCGGGATCCTGGGCAAGATCGGGTTCGGATGCGTCTCCGATTGTGGCATACAGCAAGCCGTCTTCACTGAATTCTAACCGGCCGCCGTGATGGACATTGCCTGTTGGAATGCCTGACAAGAGGACGGCCGTTTCCGACCAGCTGCCGCTGTCCAACCGGAATTCCGCAATTTTGTTATAAGATTTGCCGTTGTCTTCGTAAACATAATAGCCGTAAGCTTCCTGTGAGTCATCAAAATCAGGCTTCAGCACAAATCCGAGAAATCCGGCTTCAGAAGCCGAAGACAAAGGCGAAGAGAAATTGAGCGTCTCCTTGCTTGTTGATTGACCAAGGGGCTTCAAGGTCTGTCGCGATTACATCTGCAGGTGCGGTCGCTTCATCGGGATTCGCCGGCCCATTGCTGCATCCGGCAAGTGCTGCTGCGAGAATCCCGGGAAAAAGCCATTTTTTCAACTTGAAAACCTCCTTTTTATTCATCATAATCGAAGCAGGAAGCGTTGGGAAATGAAATACAGCAAGGAGGGTGAGAAATGCCGCTGCTAAAAGACGTGAAAGAACAAGAAGAACTGCGCAAAAAACGCAATTTGGTCCGCATCATCACATGGATCAGCATTGCGGTCGTACTGTTCATCCTGTGGTATGTAATTTAAAGGGAATGCATAGGAAAACGCGAAGCCCGTAGTCTAGGCTTCGCGTTTTTGCAGTTATGCATTTGTTTTTTGCTGCGGTTTGGCGATAATCCACTCGACAATTACGAACACGGCCACAAGGGCAATCATCAAATTGACCAGCCCGGCGTCCAGGTACTTATCGCGGAAAATGATGGCGACCGTCAAAACATAAAAGACGGCCTGTGTCACTTTTGCAGCCGGCGGCACTTCATTTTTCGGATAGCGCAGCCGTCCGAGCTGAAACGCCAGGAACGCGAACAACAGAAGCAAGTATTGCGGCCAGGTAAAACTGTCGTTGACCAGATTATTCATTAGTGCATAAACGATTAATGGAACGAGATACAATAAAAGCGTTTTCAAGGGAGATCCTCATTTCTGCTATTTTTTGCGCGGTGTGCTGTTTTGTCTTTCTTTCAACAGCTGGACCAGATTGTAGACGGCGAAAGCGAGTGCGAGGCCGACAATGATCACCGACAATAACGGATAAAGCGATACACCGTTTTGTATGATGTCCACGATGCGTGCATAGATGATGAATGGGCCGATCAGGATGATGAAAATATCGAGTGCGGTTCCTAATTTCGATCTCATAAATAGCCTCCAGTAAATCAGTATGACACCATCATATCAGAATCGCCTGTACCTGGCATGCGCAAAGAAAAAAGCAGCCGCTCAAAGTCGAACGGCTGCTTTCCTTATTTATGCTCTTTGAGTGTGTCGTTGGCAAGCGTATGTGCGGCTTTGTTCTGGGAATCTGGGATCCACTTGATGAAGCAATAGTCGAATCCGTCCGCAATCGACAAGGACTCGTCCAGCAATTTTTTGTAGACCGGATTTTTCACGAAGCGTTTTTCGAAGGCGTCGACGACGAGTTTCGAGTCCGATTTAATGGACACCATGCCGGTCGCGAGCGGACGAGCGAGCTCCAGCCCTTTTAACAGCGCCGTGAATTCGGCTTGGTGATTATCCATTTCGCCGACGTATTCGCTCCATTTGATGGAATGCCCTTCGCCTCTTAAAAACACTCCCACCGCGCTGACGTTGACACCACCGGCAGTCGATGCGTCCACGAACAATTCGATCATCGTGCGGCCTCCTGTTCATCGAGTGGCCGGATTTTCTTCGCGATATAGCCGAATGGTGTATCCAGCACGGACACGATGAATTTCAATACATACGTTGAAATGAAGATCTGGATCCAGACATCGAATGGAAAGACGCCGAAAAAAGCGATCGATGTGAAGATCAAGGTGTCGATCAATTGGCTGAGCAAGGTCGAGCCATTATTGCGGATCCAGAACTGGCTGTCTTTCGGGAAGACTTTCCGCAAGGCGGAAAAGATAATGACGTCGATATGCTGCGCAAGCAGGTAAGCGATCATGCTGGCGATGGCGATTTGTGGGACCAACCCGAATACCGTCTCGAGTGCTTCGTGCGCAAAATCACTTTCCGCGGGAATGAATTGAAGGCCGAACTGCATCGTCACAACCATGATCAAAAGTGAGGAAAAGCCGAGCCATACTGCTTTCTTCGCTTCTTTTCTGCCATATTTTTCATTGAGGATATCGGTTGCGAGAAAAGTCGAGGCATACAAGCTATTGCCGAGCGTTGCGGTCAAACCGATGATCTCAATCGTTTTTGTCACTTGGATATTCGCCAGGATGGTGGCGAACGCGACCCAGGCGAACAGGCCGGTCTTGCCGAACACTTTATACATGATGAGCAATAACACAAAATTGAACAGGGCGAAGCCAAGCCCTAAAAATTCATTAAACAAACTGCTTCCTCCTTAGTTTTGGTAGAGCGGGAAGTTTCGAACCGCTGAAGGACGAAAATGTCCCAAGCCAGTATACCGATTGTTGCGGAAAAAAACAAATTCATAGTAGAATAATAGAATGACATTTTGCGGAGGGACCCGAATGAAAAAAGTATCCATCATCAACGAAATCGATGAAATGCTCAATACGTATTGTGAAGGCTGCTTTGTCAAAGCCCAACTCCGCAAGGATGAAGGAAAAACGGCGGCGCACCGCTTTTGCATCAGTGAATGCACAGTCGGCACCCAATTGCAGTTTTTGGGGCAGGAATTAAATAAGATGGGAACAGGCAGCAAGTGAACCCATACGCCCCCTA
>NZ_JAPEHT010000191.1 GCF_028823615.1 Planococcus sp. A6 | reverse complement strand
TTAACACGTATGAATCCGACCCCGATAAAAAATCCGACACCTAAACATTCAGCCGTTGCTGAGTGTTTTTTTATGAGATCAAAAGAGTGATGGATGGATAAGTAAGAATTAACCATGATAAAACAGCACGTATACAGATATGTATTGGCAGACTGGACCATTAAGAGGAATTGAAATTTTTACCAATTATCGGTTCGGATAAGCGCTTTTCAAGGAACCATTTCACATCGTCAATCAGGTCGTGAACAATACGCTCATTTAAGCGTTCAGACGCCATGACATGGAGCGCTTCCTTGTATCGAACCCGATGGGTTTGCTGATAACTGAGCGCACACTGAAGAAGCACAGCCACGGAGGTAATTCCGGTCTTTGCTGTACGTCCTTGTCCGATTCGTTTGATGAGGATTTTTTTCGACTGTTGGATTAACACATTGAACGAACTCCGGGGAATGCCGACGGCTTCGCAGAGTTCTCGCTGCGTCGTCCAGTTGATCGGTTGATCCAGTGAGGTCTTTTCCTGAATGAACTGCAGCAGATCCTCTTCCCACTCGTCGTAATGGCTGCGTTTCCGGTCTTTGCGTTCTTTTTTAAACTTGTACCAGCCACCCATCGGGTTTTCGATGGCGATCTCCTTGTGACTCCCCCACTCGTTCAAGAGTTCTTGAATATAGTCCTGGTGAGCGCCTTTAAAACGCCCCTTATAGGCGCTTCTGACGATTTTCTCGACTTCACTATGCCGAAGGGGCGAAACTAGCCCTGAATTGTACTCATCGAGTAAATCCAGCGTCTCTCCCTTCCCCTTTCCGGCACTGTAGCAAGCAAGCGCAAGCGTGAACATGAGATTATCACGACCAAGCTGTCCCGATTGTCCTTTCACATGACGCGTCTTCAGCAATTCCTGGAACCACGCTGTCTGTGTGGGATCATGCTCTCTAGCTTCGTTCGCTACTACAAATAGGCCTCTTCCCTTGTCGTCGTCCTGGCGCTTCGACCAAGCGATCAACGAACCGAAGTCATAGACCATCTCTTCCGAGAACCACCGAATATTGGTTTCGTTCGGCATGCGGAAAAAACCAAAGTCATTACAGGAGACATCGACTCCCTGTAAGACCTTGGCCAAACTCTGTTTAATGTTTTCGGAAATGCGTTTTGCGACCTTCAGTCCACGAAAATCGTTTTGATTACTGATGAACAACGGTTTTTCCAAGACGAAATAGACCTGAAATCCCTTAGGAGTCTCCAAGACAAGTGTGGGCACGCCGACACTATGATCGAGTGCAGCCGTCAGGATTTCCGTATACGGCTGTTTCTTCGTATCGATATCGACGACAAAGGTATTGATTTGTTGGAGGTTTTTCTCTTCATGTCCCTTGAGGAACCGTCTTTTTTCATCTGAGTACCTTATGTAGTTATAAACGTTGGGATTCCAATGCGAAACCAAAGAAGCGTCCTCCAAGAGAGTTTCTAAGGACGTAACAACATAGCCTTTAACACCTGAAGGTGTAGAAAGATCCTCTTTAGATCGAACAACACCGATTGCTCCAGTTTTTCTTTTATTAGCCTTTTTAACAGCTTCAACTCGGAGTGGAAGGCTTATTTTAGAATTTTTAACTTTGTAAGAATAGATTCCATTTTTTAAAACAGTATCTACTACTTCATACAATCTATTCATCTAAACCTTCCCCTTCATCGACTTCTCATGCTTCTTTTCCTAACCGTATAGGAATGAAAACATCGTGTAAATAGCGTCAAATCAAGGTTTTCAAGGTCGCAGAAGTAGATATTTCCACTTTTCTACTTTTGTTAGAATGAACACCATTCTCGCAGAAGTAGATATTTCCACTTTTCTACCTTTGTTAGAATCAACATCATTCTCACAAAATCAATATCATTCTCGCAGAAGTAGATATTTCTACTTTTCTACCTTTGTTAGAATCAATATCATCCTCGCAGAAGTAGATATTTCTACTTTTCTACCTTTGTTAGAATCATTGAATTAAAAAATATTATTTCTCTTCTCAGAGACCTTGGTATTAAAGGGATAAATAACTTTAAAGAAATTTACCTTACTAACAAAAGTAGATATTTCTACCTTTGTTAGAATGAAAACCATTATCGCAGAAGTAGATATTTCCACTTTTCTACTTTTGTTAGAATGAATAACATTCTCGCAGAAGTAGATATTTCTACTTTTCTACTTTTGTTAGAATGAACATCATCCTAGCAGAAGTAGATATTTCCACTTTTCTACTTTTGTTAGAATGAATAACATTCTCGCAGAACTGCAGAAGTAGATATTTCCACTTTTCTACTTTTGTTAGAATCAATATCATTCTCGCAGAAGTAGATATTTCTACTTTTCTACTTTTGTTAGAATGAACGCCATTCTCGCAGAAGTAGATATTTCTACTTTTCTACCTTTGTTGGGATAGATAAGCTTATATTACAAATTTATTACAAATTTTCTCTCATATACACAAACTTCTACTTGTGTTATTATCAGAAATATACAGAAGTAGAAGTTTGTTAGGTAGAAGTTTGTTAGGAAGGGTAGGAGGAAATAAAATGACAGCTAAAACAATTGTAGTTGGAAATTTTAAAGGTGGAGTAGGGAAAACAAAAGTATCTGTAATGACTAGTTGGGAATATGCAAATGTCCACAATAAGAAAGTTCTATTAGTAGATATGGATCCTCAAGGAAATGCGAGTACTCTAATTGCTCGTTCTGCAGGTATCACCGAAATCAACAAGACAATATTTGATGGATTTCAGGAAGGCACTTTAGAAAACGTAATTTTAAAAGTTAATGAAAACCTTGATTTAATACCAGCTGCAGTATCTTTTAAAAACTTCTCAAAATTCTTGTACCAAAACTTCAAAACGGATCTAGAACAAATAACATTGTTAAAAAGACTATTAGATCCACTTAAAGAACATTATGATTATATTTTTATCGATGTACCTCCAACAATTAGTGACTACTCAGATAATGCGATGATGGCTTCAGACTACGTATTAATCATTCTTCAAGCCCAAGAACTTTCATTAGAGGGTGCTGAAACTTATGTTTCTTATCTTCAGTTTATGCATGATGAATATGAAGCTGATATACAAGTATTGGGTGTTCTTCCGGTTCTTTTAAGAGCTGGCGGTAGAGTAGATCAAACTACTGTCGAAAGAGCGACAGAGCTATTTGGAGAAGATAATGTATTTTCCAATGTTATAAAACACTTAGAGCGTCTAAAAGCTTGGGATGTTACCGGTATAAAAAATGACGACCATCACGATCGTAAAGCTCATCAAACTTTTTTAGATGTGGTTGATGAAATGGAAGAGAAGCTTGCTCGATTTGAGGAGGAAGAAACAAATGTCTGAAAGCCCTAAAAAAGGTCCATTAATTAAAAGGAAAACCAAATCTATGGAAAGACCATCGCCTGTGGTAGTGACCAGTAACAATGATTTTAAGTTTTCAAATGCAACTGTCTCACCAACTGAAGAAATTGAAGTTGGACCGAAAAAAACAGAGGTCCAATCGGAAAAAAGAGAAACTAGCGACAAGCCAGTTGAAAACAAACCTAAAAAGAAAGCCACCAGAAGAAAAGGCGTAGTTGGCAAAAACAACAATGTGAAATCCATTAAATTACCTCATGATCTCCACACTAAAATAGGTATCCTTGGTAAATTCATGGATGAAAACAAAACGTATGCAATTATTTCTAAGCTTGTAGACTACTACGAAGAGAATGAATTAACAGATCGACAGAAAAAACAAATTGAATACATGACAGATTTTCTTAATGAAGATTCAACAAATTCAAATATACAAAAGTAGAAATATCTACCTAACAAAGGTAGATATTTCTACTTTTTTGAGATTAAAAACCTTTTCTATTCATGAAAGGAGAATTTTCAATGTACATTATTCGTTCTGAAGATGGAACAACTCTTACAAAAGAAGGGAAAGAACTTACTTTTGAAAATTTTGAGGACGCTGAAAAACAAAAGCGCACCTTACAAAATTTCGATTTCAATAATTGGACTATAATTAAAGTTATTGAAGATTAAATGCAGTTTTCAAACTCTATAAACCCCACCGAGGGCGACTGCACTAG
>NZ_JAPEHT010000190.1 GCF_028823615.1 Planococcus sp. A6 | reverse complement strand
AAGCTGATAATGCGTCTGATGATTGATCATTTCCAGTAGCCATCAACACGGTTTGAGTCTGGCCGATTTCTTGTGCAATCAGCAATGACGTGTCGGTACGGCTTTTTCCGGCCAATCGCTTGATGTTAAAACCTTTATCAATTAAAGCCTGTTCAACATTTTCTGAAATAGCCAAAGTGCCTCCCAACAGATAGATAGTAGCCCCTTGGACGGTTTGCTTTTCCAAGAACTCCTCTACAGAAGATGGCAAAGCATCACTCTTGGTAAGCAACATCGGCGCGCCGTATTTATGTGCCAGAACCGTTCCGGCCAATGCATCCGCAGGTACATCCCCGCGGCCCAATACGATAGCTGGCGCTTTTTCAGTACCTAATAATTCTTTTGCAATTTCGATGGCCGTGTCATAACGGCTTTTGCCAGCCAATGTCTTGGATGCTGCACCGGCTGCCATGTCGAAGCTCAAGGCCCCGTTTTTGCTGTTGCGGATATAATAATCCATTTCAAGCGTGATCGATTGGACTTTTCCGGTGTTCGCGAAGTCTTCGGTTTGGATTTTGTTGATGGAAGCGATTTTGATCGATTCGACAGTTGAGTCCTGGGCTTTTGCTTTGTTCAATAAATCTTTTTTGAAATTGGTGAACGCATTTTTGCTTTGCTCACCGACAAGCGTGCCATTCAAGTTCAATTCACCTATCGTATTCCACCAAGGAGCCGGGGCCATCAAATCGACCGTAGCCGGAAGCTGCTGCTTAAGCCAGTTGAGTTTCCATGGTGTTTGAGGATCGAATTCGTCTTTTTGCGTAGCAGAGAGATACGGCAATTTGCTCGACCAATGTTGTTCAGGCAGTTCTGTCTGTCCGCCATTGCTTGATGAGAAATAAGCGGTGACAAAACCTTTTTGGCCGTCTGCTTTTTTATAAGTGAGAATCTGTCCTTCAGTTTCATCTACTGCACGGTTTGTGTACTCGTAAACTGGATTGTAATGCGGGGATAGCGAATCCCACATAAAGCCTTTATATACTTGGAAAGTTGTCGTATCGTCAATTTCCAACGTGCTTTGGTTCATCATCTTAGAGAAGATATAGGAACGGGCGACAACGGCTTGGGCTTTCAGTGATTCCATGCCCCGGTTCGCCCCCCAGCTTGCCGGGCTTTCGGATGGCACAACGCCTTTTAGGTAATCTTCAAATGGCAAAGAGTTAACGGGCTGTATTTTCGTAGTACCCGACATGCGGAATAGGATGGTACCGAGATACGGATAGATCGTCTGGGATCCAGGTTTGTAAAGATGGATGTTATTGGCCTTTGAATAAACAGACGGTTCGATTGTCACGGTGTTCAAACCGCTTTTCAAGGTTTGGCTGCCTTTTTTCAATACCAATTTGCCCGATGACACTTGCACCTGGTATCGGGTTCCTGCTGTTAACTTCACGGTTTTGTCTTCTTTTAGTTGTGAACTGCCTTTTGGAACGAAATCGTAGCTGCTGTTTGTGCCCAAATTATTGGTCAGCCGGACTTTGACTGTAAAATCATCAGCTGCCGAGACGTTAGCCGCCCCACCCCCAAGAACCCCGATAAACAACAACATGGCCAAACCCTTCAGTAAAATTCTCAATGCTTTTCCCCCTAGTTAGGCTATTTTAGATGAACATTCTCTCTTTTTTAACAGTATATTCTAGATTTTTATTAAAAGGTACATAAATTTTCTAAATATTTGTAAATAATTCCACCACTAAAATTAACTTTCCTAATGTTTCTGCCCTTCTCTCTGTCTATGCGGGCAAAAAAAAATGGCCGAAGCCATTTCTTTAATCTGTGTAAGAACGGATGGTGACGATTTTCTTGTCCCAATGGCCCCAGGAATTATTAAGTGGCGTGATTGCGACGCCTGTGCTTGTTCCAGCATGGATGATTTTTCCATCACCGATGTAAATTCCAGCATGTGATGGACGCGTCGGTGTGCTTCTTAACAAATCCAATAATACGATATCGCCAATCTTGACATTTGAGTAGCTAACTGGCTTGCCGGACTGAGCCATCAAAGCAGTCGTTCTTGGGATCGAGATTCCTTTTTTATTGAAGACATACATCAAATAGCCTGAGCAATCGAATCCGTTTGGTGTCGTGCCACCCCAAAGATACGGTGTTTCGAGGTATTTCATAGCTTCATCGACAATCTCAGCACGTATGTCCACTGATGGCTTGACGACTGGTATCGGAGCCGGCTTTGGATTCGGGTTCAAGGCTTCTTTTGAAACTGCTACTTCCCCGCCAATGACTGTCAGTTTCTTCACGTTTTTATTATTGATGATATCTTTTGTTTGGGAAGGCAATGCCGACTGTTTAACAAGTAAAATAGGCTTGTTCTGTTTTCCGCCCAGCGCAGAACCTGTGAGTGCATCGGCAAATTGTTGGCCAGAAGCTACCAGGGAATCGTCAATGGTTTTTGGATACAGTTTCGCAACGACTGCTGCCGCCGTAGCGTATCGGTCTTTTCCTGAAATACGCTGCACTTTGGATGATTGGCCAATTTTGTTGTAGACCGCTGAACTAACAGCGACCTCTCCGCCCACGACTGTTACATCTTTATAATTTTTCAATGCCTGCTCAACTTCTCCAGATAATTCTTTTCCGGATGTAAGAAGAATCGGCTTTCCAGTTTCTGCAGCATGAGAAGCAATAGACAATGAATCGGCATAGCCGGACCCGCTCGCCACGATAGCTGAAGTCCCCCCGACTTCTTTGGCAATCAAGGCCGATGTTTCTGATCTGCTGCTTCCTGCAATTCGATCAACATTAATGCCTTTTGACTCCAATTGCTTGACCACTTGGTTGGAAATCGCAATTTCACCGCCGAGAATAGTTGCATTCTTAGCCCCGAGACGGCCAATTTCAGACATAATCGACGCCGGTACAGTATCTTTTTTCACCAACAGGATTGGCGCATTCAATTTTTTAGCAAGTGGAGCACCCGCGAGAGCATCCGGGTAATTATCACCGATGACGAGCACGACATTATCGGTACTGTTGGCAGTCCATCCTTCACGTGATACCTGGATGGCCGTTTCATAACGATCCGATCCTGAGATGCGGTCAAACTTTTCATAGACGCTTGCTTCTGAACTGGAAGCGAAAGCAGTCACTGATAAAGCAGTTGCGGCGATCATTGTTCCAAACCATTTTGTCATTTTCATATGCTTCTTCTTCCCCCTGAGTTCTATAGTCTGCTTTTCTGTATTTATTAGGCAATTTTTTATTCTGAATAATTCAGAGTTTATCACTGAATTATTGAGATGAATATTACATTTATATTACAGGCACGACAAAAAACCCTTTGAGACAGTGCTCAAAGGGCTTTAAAAACCGCGTCCCGTATAGGCTGAACGGTATATTTCATAATATTAACATTTTAAAATAAACAGGAATAATTACCTAGTTTAACTTTAAAACAGCGCTATAAACTCGTTGGATTTCCCGTTGTAGGTTTTCATTGGAAAAATTTTCTTTTGCAAAGCTCCGAAGCATGCTTCCCATTTCTTGCACATCCGCATCCATCGCCTTTTCCATCACGTGTTGAAGTGCATCTGCACGCCCCGGTTCAACGATCCATCCGGTTTTCCCTGGATCAATCAGTGCCGGCACGCCGCCAACATTTGTTGAGATAACAGGCGTTGCCATATCGGCAGATTCCAACAGCACCAGCGGAAAACTCTCGCTATGTGAAGTCAATAAAGATACATCCGCCGCATATAATAATTGGTCGACATCCTTCCGCGCTCCCAAAAATTGCACGCGCTCTGAAATGCCGAGTGCCGCTGCCTGTTCACTTAGTTTCTGGCGCAGGTCGCCTTCACCGATGACCCATAGTTTACACGGGCGATCGATTCGTGAGAGTGCATCAAGTAAAATATCATGGCCTTTGACGGGATGAAGACGTGCGACAATCGCAAAGACGAACTCATCTTCTCGAGTGTCTAGGGATTCGCGAATGGCTCTTTGATCGAAGTCCGGCAAGGTGTCATGAAAATTGATGCCGTTGAACACCGGAGTGATTTTCTTCGGTTCGACGCCCATTTGGATTAGCATATCCTTAAATTTCTGCGATACGGCAAACAAATGGTCAGCACGGCGCATCGCCCGCTGGTTTAAGATAGTGAACACTTTTGCGAGCGGCTTGGGCTGGTGGAGAAAGTCGAGCGTCGGATCGCTGTGTACCGTGATAAACCACGGCATGCCCAGTTTTTTATAAACAGAGTCGATCAGAAAATTGGCACGTGCCCCGTGGGAATGGACAATTGAGAACCCGCCTTTTTTCAAGACCATCAAAATCTTTCTCGGAGCCGAGCGGTCAAGACGGCTGTTTTGCTGGACGACCGTCACAGGAATCCCAGCTTTTCTCGCTTCTTCCGCAAATGCGCCTTCTGTCAGTAATAGCAACTCTGCTTCTACGGGAGAGTTGG
>NZ_JAPEHT010000018.1 GCF_028823615.1 Planococcus sp. A6 | reverse complement strand
TTCATTTTCTCGATGAATTGGTTGGTTTGTGTCAACGCAAGCTTGCTTCTTCTTGACCCTACAATGATTTTTCTCAACTGAATCCTACCTTTCTATTAATACCAAAAATGAAATTCCGATAACCGGCTGCCGAAAAAGAAATTAAGCAGCAATAACAAAAATGCATACAAATGGGCCCAGGCATAATTCATGCCATTCAAGTTCCCCCGCCGGTGACGCCATAGAATGAAGCTATAGACAATCAACAGGATGAACGAACCCACGATTTTTACATCCAATATGGAAAATTCCTCCAATGACACCACTGCCCATTGAAAGCCTAGAACGAGCGAGACAAACAGCATCGGGATCCCGACCAGGATGGAAATGGTCATGCCCTGTTCGGTCTGCCCGAGTGACGGCAAGCTGCTCCATTGCTTTGTCCATTTTTTCTGCTTCAACAGCCTGTACAACAGCAAGTGAAGCGCGGAAAAGACGAACGACAGAGAAAACGCCGCATAGGACAGAATCGCGAACGTGATGTGGATGAACAACAACTCCGACACCAAAGCTTCCCCGACCGGCGACCGTTCGATCTGGACCGGCGCAAAAGTATGGATAACCATAAAGATGAATCCGATGATATTGATCAAAAATACCGCAAAGTCGAAGCGGTAAAAAATCCGCAAGACGAGCGATAGCGTAACCAATAGCCACGCATAGAAATAAATGCCTTCAAACAAAGTCAGTACCGGGAAGCGCTGTGTCTCTACGATGTAGAGCACCAGGAACACGGTCTGCAATAACCACACGGCCCCAAGAAGTGACATGGCGATCCGGATGGCTTTTTTCGTAGTATATAAATAATCGACAAAATAAAAGACAAGGCTGACAGCATATAGTATAACCATAGCTTCATGCAGCCTTGCCATTGTTATATCAGCCATCCTATTCCCCTTCGTTTCCATAATTAAAGGCGTTTCGCCTCTACATTTTAACATATAGATTCGAAAACGCCTCATTATAAGATAGCTCTATCCCGCTTTCGCGGCCCAGTTGGGTCATTTACGGCGATGGAGATGAAAATCCACGCCAATTGGAAATGCTTTTATACAGTATAGCCTGGATTTTCTTGTCCTTGCAGTGCTTCTTGCTGCTTTTCAAGACGTGCACGCTCCGCTTTTTGGCGCGTCGCAAGCGCTTGTTTTTCACGCTGTTCTTCGACTTCATCTTCAATGCCGAAAATCTGCATGAACAACTCTAGCTGTTCGCGTGATTTCTTGGCCGTACCCATTTCCTTTGCCTGCAAAATCGGCTCTTTCAATAATTGGTTGATGATCGATTTCGTGTGCTTGTTGAGGATCTTCTTCTCACGATCCGTCAAATCCGGCATTTTGTTCTCGATGCTTTCCATCGTTTCCGCCTGGATGCCGAGCGCTTTTTCACGCAGTGCGGAAATGACCGGGACGACGCCGAGTGTGCCAAGCCAGTCGTTAAACTGCTCTGCTTCTTGCTCGATCATGCCGGCGATTTGTTTCGCCGCACGTTCACGTTCAGCGAGATTCGCTTCGACTATGCCTTGCATATCATCAATATCATATAGGAAGACGTTCTGAAGATCGCCGATGCGCGGATCCATATCGCGCGGTACCGCGATATCGACCATGAACAACGGCTTGCCTTTTCTCAGCTTCTCGACAAACTGCATCAATTCGAGGTCGATGACAAAATCCGTCGACCCTGTGGATGAAATCAGGATGTCCGCTTCCAGTAAGGCACATTGCAATTGATTCAAAGGTTTTGCCGTGCCGCCGAATTTACCGGCGAGCACTTCCGCTTTCTCGAATGTGCGGTTGATGACCGTGATGCGGTCCGCTCCGCTTCCTTGCAGGTTCTTGATGGCGAGTTCCCCCATCTTCCCTGCTCCGAGAATGACAACGTGCTTGTTCTTCAATGAACCAAAGATTTTCTTGCCAAGCTCGACCGCTGCGTAGGAAACCGATACGGCATTCTCGCCGATCGCTGTTTCGCTATGCGCACGTTTCGCCAGCGTCACCGCTTGCTTGAACAATTGATTGAACACGGTTCCCGTCGTGCCGATTTCTTGGCCTGCGAGGAAACTCGATTTCACTTGCCCGAGAATCTGCGTCTCGCCAAGAACCATCGAATCGATTCCGGCAGTGACACGGAACAAATGATCAATCGCTTCGTCCTGTTCATGAAGGAACAAATACTGAGAGAACTGCTCCATCGGAATATCAAAATACGAAGCCAAAAATTGCTTCACGTAAAAACGACCGGTATGCAATTGGTCCACGACGGCATAGATCTCCGTCCGGTTGCATGTCGATACGATGACGTTCTCCAATATGCTTTTTTGTTGTTGCAGGGCTTGCATCGCTTGTGGAAGCTCGCTTTCGATGAACGACAGCTTCTCTCGGATCGATACAGGCGCTGAACGATAGTTGACCCCGACTACGAGTGTATGCATGGGTTTAAAACACCTTTCGCGTTCCATATTTCATTTCCCTAAGTATACCACTTTTCCATCAGATTATGCCTGCGATTTTGTGAACAAGGCATGAACCTGCTTGAACTTTGCTTTATCGTACAAGGGTTTCCGCTATGGAAACTCCACTTTATAATCATTCTAAACTTAAGCTAATTACAATTCTAGCAAAGCGATTATGGTGTCACAAGTATAACGCTCGTAGTCGGAATTGACTGTGAACTTATGCACATTGAATGGTGATTTTCATGGTGTTGAATCGGGAAAAAGATATGTATATTATCAAAATTAAGTAGGAGATGTATGTGGTGGAGATTGCGCTTCAAGGGGACGCTTTCTGAGGGGGCCGGCTTCAGCCGCTTCCCTCGCTAGCGCTCAGTCCAGGGTCTTCAGCTCGTCCTGATCCCTCCAGAGTCGCCCCTTTGCGCTTCATCTCTAGTTTTAGATAGGAAATATAATTCGTCACTCATTGAAAGAAACATGAATAATTTTAATCAGCTTAGTAAATTTAAATTGAACAGCTATGTAGACTTTCTATAATTATCAAGTCTAACTAAGCGCCTCTACCAGCGGATGAAGCCAATTAACAGCGATACTTCCTCACACGCAATATCCAATGAAATCTAAAAGCCGAACCGCGCACATGGGCAAGCCGGAGCAGTAAGACAAGTGTTCTTCTTGGCTTATTGCGGGAGGCATGCCCCAAGCGGGAGGCGGCTATCTCGCGACGAACCCTACAAAAAACAATCTATCTCACTCACTTATCTAATTATCTAGTCCATATATTTCAGCTGGTTACTATTTGCACAACAAAAAAACAGGGCCCGGAAAATCATTGATTTTCTGGGCCCTGCCTTATTTCAAGCCAGTCAGGTGAACTGCCTGCTTGCTTACATGCGTTTTTCGATTTCCTGCCAGGCGGCTTCTTGGCCGAGCCCAGTTTCGGAAGAAAAGACGATTAATGGATCGCCTTTCTCCATATCAAGTCCTTCACGGACGATTTTCTTGTGCTTGTCCCATTTGCCTTTCGGGATCTTGTCGGCTTTTGTCGCGATGATGATGCACGGAATGTTGTAATGTTTCATGAAATCATACATCATCTGGTCATCTTTGCTCGGCGGATGGCGAAGATCGACGATTTGGACCACCGCACGCAATTGCTCGCGGCTTGTAATATAGGTCTCGATCATCTTGCCCCATGCTTCACGTTCGCTTTTGGATACTTTTGCATACCCGTATCCCGGGACGTCGACGAAAAACAAGTCTTCTTCGATCTTGTAAAAGTTCAAAGTTTGCGTTTTGCCAGGCTTAGACGAAATACGCGCCATGCTTTTGCGGCCGATTAGTTTATTGATAAAAGACGATTTCCCGACATTCGAGCGTCCGGCGAGTGCAAACTCGGGAAGCTCGGTTTCCGGGTATTGCGCTGGGCGAACCGCACTGATTACCAGTTCTACATTATGGACCTTCATTCTTTTGCTCCTTCCAGCGCAATTTCAAGCGCTTGTTCCGCTTGGCTGACGAGATGGAATTCCAATTCTTCACGGATCGTTTCCGGAATATCGTCGAGGTCGCGTTCATTTTCCGCAGGGACGATGATCGTCTTCAACCCTGCACGGTGGGCACTCAAAGTTTTTTCTTTCAGCCCGCCAATCGGCAAGACGCGTCCGCGAAGGGTGATTTCCCCTGTCATGCCGACGTCGCGGCGCACGGGCCGCTTCGTGAGTGCGGAAACTAGCGCTGTCGCAATTGTCACACCGGCGGATGGGCCGTCTTTTGGAACGGCTCCTTCCGGCACGTGGATATGAATGTCATGGGCTTCTTGGAAATTCGGGTCGATGCCAAGCGATTCCGCCTGTGCACGGACAAACGATAACGCCGTCTGTGCCGACTCTTTCATGACGTCGCCTAATTTACCGGTCAATTGCAGCTTGCCTTTGCCTGCAGATAGCGACACTTCGATCTGCAAAGTGTCTCCCCCAACTGCAGTATAAGCAAGACCGGTTGCAACGCCCACTTGGTTTTCACTTTCAGCCACGCCGTAGCGGAATTTCTTCTTGCCGAGATAGCTCTCGACTTCTTCCGCGCCGACTGTCACCTGTTCTTTTTCTTTCGAAACGATTTGCTTGGTTACTTTCCGGCAGACAGAAGCAATTTGGCGTTCCAGACCGCGCACGCCGGCTTCCCGCGTATAATAGCGGATCATGGAAACGAATGCGTCTTCTTGGAAATCCAACTGCTCCGGTGTTAAGCCGTGCTCTTTCAATTGTTTCGGCGCCAAATGGTTTTTGGCGATCAATTTCTTCTCAAGTTCTGTATAGCCCGCAATCGAAATGACTTCCATGCGGTCGCGCAGCGGCCCTGGAATCGATCCGAGGTCATTGGCAGTCGCGATGAACAGCACATTCGATAGATCATAGCTTTCTTCGATGTAATGGTCGCTGAAGGAATTGTTTTGTTCAGGGTCCAATACTTCAAGCATCGCTGACGACGGGTCGCCGCGGAAGTCGTTGGACATTTTATCAATTTCATCAAGCAGGAATACCGGATTGACGGTGCCTGCTTTTTTCATTCCTTGAATGATGCGCCCAGGCATTGCGCCGACATACGTGCGGCGGTGGCCGCGGATCTCGGATTCGTCGCGCACGCCGCCGAGCGAGATGCGGACAAAATTGCGGTCAAGCGAATCGGCGATCGAACGGGCAAGGGATGTCTTCCCGACGCCCGGAGGCCCGACGAGGCAAAGAATCGGCCCGCGCAGCGACTTGGTCATCTGCTGGACAGCCAAATATTCAAGCACTCGTTCTTTTACCGTTTCAAGGCCATCGTGGTCGCGGTTCAACACTTCTTCCGCGTAATTGATATCCAGGCGGTCTTCAGTCGTTTCAGACCAAGGAATCGTCACAAGCCATTCGATGTAATTGCGGATGATGCCGCTTTCCGCCGCAGCTGAAGGCAATTTCTCATAACGGTCCAACTCTTTCATCGCCGTCTTCTCGGTCGATTCCGGCATGCCGGCTTCTTCGATGCGTTTTTTCAAGTCGGCCACTTCTGCGCCTTTGCCGTCCTTGTCACCAAGTTCGGTTTGGATCGCTTTCATCTGTTCGCGAAGATAAAATTCTTTTTGCGTTTGTTCCATCGCTTTTTTTACGCGGTCGTTGATGCGTTTCTCGATATCTGCCACTTCCTGCTCGTTATGCAGGCGGCTTTTCGTGATATCGAAAGTTTCAAGCACTTCCTGTTTCCCTTGCAATTTCAGCGATAGATGAGAAGCAATCATGTCCGCCAAGCGGCCAGGTTCTTCGATATCTGCCACTGTATTGAAAGTTTCGGTTGTCACTTTTTTTGAGCCTTTGCCGAAGATTTCAAATTGCTCCAGCAAAATACGCATCAACGCATCTTGCTCTGCATCGCGTTCCGGTTCATCCGGGAATGACGTCACTTCCACTTGCGTGAATTTCTCGCCGTCCTCGTATTGGTTCCACTGGCCGCGTTCAAGGCCTTCCACCAGCACGCGGATCGTGCCGTTCGGCAATTTCAGCATTTGTTTTACGTAAGCCAGCGTGCCGATTTTATGCAAATCGTCTTTATCTGGCTGTTCTACTGCCATGTCTTTCTGGGTCGCCAAAAAGACAATCTGGTCATCCATCATCGCTTGCTCGAGCGCTGCTACTGAACGCTCCCGGCCGACATCAATATGCAAGACCATCGACGGGAAGACGAGCAGTCCGCGAAGCGGCAAGAGCGGGACTTGTTTTGTCACTTTTTTCTTCGCCATAACTAAGTGCACCTCCGTCATTTCTCTTTCTCTCTGTCAGTCTGCGCCAATTATCTCGAAGACTGTTGTTTTTTCGTGGAAAAAGGGCTGACCCCCATACGCGCGGATGTGCACGATTCAGAGTCAGCCCGTATCATCCTATTCTTGTGCATCAGCCAAACTTTAAGCGGATGTTTTTTCGTTATTGCCGTTATCGAACTCAGTGCCGTCTTCCAGCATCAATTTCGGCTGTGAATTCTCGGTCACTGTTTCTTTTGTGATGATGCATTCGACGATATCTTCGCGGGATGGCAAATCATACATCACATCAAGCATGATGTTCTCAATGATTGAGCGCAATCCACGTGCGCCTGTTTTCCGCTCGATTGCGAGGCGTGAAATTTCGATCAGCGCGTCGTGTTCGAATGTCAATGTGACGCCATCAAGCTCCATCATTTTCTGGTATTGCTTGATAAGTGCGTTTTTCGGCTCTGTCAGAATCTGCACAAGAGCATTTTCGTCCAATTGCTCAAGGCTTGCGAGCACTGGCAGACGGCCGATAAATTCAGGGATCAAGCCGAATTTCAACAAGTCCTCTGGAATTAATTGGCTAAGAAGGGATTTTTCGTCCATTTCTTCTTTGTTCGGATCTGCACCGAAGCCGATGATTTTATTGCCGAGACGGCGTTTGATGATTTGGTCAACGCCGTCAAACGCGCCGCCTACGATGAACAAGACGTTCGTCGTATCGATTTGGATGAATTCCTGATGAGGATGCTTGCGCCCGCCTTGTGGGGGAACGCTCGCTGTCGTGCCTTCCAGGATTTTCAATAAAGCTTGTTGTACGCCTTCACCGGAAACGTCGCGTGTAATCGACGGGTTCTCGGATTTGCGTGCCACTTTATCGATTTCATCAATATAAATGATGCCTTTTTCTGCACGGTCCACATCGTAGTCTGCCGCTTGGATCAATTTGAGCAAGATATTCTCGACATCTTCCCCGACATACCCAGCTTCAGTAAGCGATGTTGCATCCGCAATTGCAAACGGTACATTCAGGATTCGCGCGAGTGTTTGCGCTAGCAAAGTTTTCCCGCTCCCTGTTGGCCCGATCAAGACGATATTCGATTTCGAAAGTTCGACATCGTCGATCTTGCTTTGGGAATTGACGCGTTTGTAATGATTGTAAACCGCTACTGCCAAGGATTTTTTCGCCTTGTCTTGGCCAATTACATAACCGCCAAGGATATCCATGATTTCTTTCGGTTTTGGTACTTCCTTGAACTCAGTTTCTTCTTCAGTTCCGAGTTCCTCTTCTACGATTTCCGTGCATAGCTCGATGCACTCGTCGCAAATATATACACCTGGCCCTGCGACCAGTTTACGAACTTGTTCCTGCGGCTTACCGCAAAACGAACATTTCAAATGCTCTTTTTCATCATTGAATTTGAACAATTTAGTCACCCCTATTCAAGCCATTATGTTACAAGATTATTTTGATTGTATCAACTAATTAGAACTATGCCAAAGAAACTGCCTTTATATGTAGGAACTTGAATTTGTTTGCCATTATGTATAGAAAACAAGGTGCGGTTGCCGCACCTTGTTCTATTAAGAATCTTATGTGTTATTCAGCAGCTTTAGCGTCAGTAACTTTAGCGTTCTCCACTAGGAACTCAACCGTGTTCTGCATACGGATGTCGTTTTCTAGCATTTCAGTGCCGCCTAGAGCTGTTTTGATTTGTTCAGCGTCCATGTTGAATTGGCCAGCCATTTTCTCAAGCTCTTTGTCGATGTCTTCAGAAGTGACTTCCATGTTTTCTGCTTTCGCGATTGCTTCAAGCGTCAATGATACGCGTACGCGTGTTTCAGCATCAGCTTTCATTTGCTCGCGAAGAGCGTCTTCGTCTTGGCCTGAGAACTGGAAGTACAATTCCTTGTTCATGCCTTGCTGGCTTAGGCGTTGTTCGAAGTCTTGCATCATGCGGTCGATTTCAGAATCGATCATCGCTTGCGGGATTTCAACTGTAGCGTTTTCTGCCGCTTTTTGTACAAGCTGATCGCGCATTTGTGTTTCAGAAGCGTTGTCTTTCTCCGCTTTCAAGTTTTCTTTCATTTTCGTGCGAAGTGCGTCAAGGCCTTCTACTTCTTCGTCAAGTTCTTTAGCGAACTCATCGTTCAGTTCAGGAAGTTCTTTCGCTTTCACTTCGTTTACCGTCACTTTGAATGTTGCCGATTTTCCAGCAAGCTCTTCAGCGTGGTATTCTTCAGGGAAAGTGACTTCAACGTCTTTCTGTTCGCCCGTTTTAGCGCCGATCAATTGCTCTTCGAAGCCTGGGATGAATGAGTTAGAACCGATTTCTAGGGAGTAGTCGTTGCCTGCTCCGCCTTCAAACGCTTCTCCGTCTACGAATCCTTCGAAGTCGATGACAGCTGTGTCGCCGTTTTCAACTTGTCCGTCTTCTTTGACAGTCAATTCAGCCATGCGTTCTTGGCTTTCTTTCAATTGCTCTTCGATTTCCTCATCCGTCACGTTCGTGTCTTCTTTGGAAACTTCAAGGCCTTTGTATTCGCCGAGTTCTACTTCAGGTTTCACTGTTACTTTAGCAGTGAATACCAATGGCTCGTTCTTTTCCAATTTTTCGATGTCGATTTCAGGGCGGTCAACCGGGTTGATGCCTGCTTCTTCGACTGCGTTCGCGTAAGCGTCAGGCAGGATGAAATCAAGTGCATCCTGGTAAAGAGATTCTACACCGAAACGTTTTTCGAACATTTGGCGTGGCATTTTCCCTTTGCGGAATCCTGGTACGTTAATTTCTTTAACGACTTTTTTGAACGCTTTATCAAGCGCGCCGTTTACTTCTTCAGCCGGCACTTCTACTGTAAGTACTCCGACGTTACCTTCTTGCTTTTCCCATTTTGCTGACATGTATAAGCCCTCCAAACAATTTTTTACAAAGTCATGTACGAAATTTGTACGATTTTTGACAACCTCCACATTATATCACACATACGAGCAGGTTCAACTATTTCTAACCATTGCGCAATTCTATGTATGCCTCGGCCTGCATGAGCAATTCCAGCAATTTCGGATCGGCTTTTGCTCCCGCTTCTCCGCTGAACAAACTATCGAGATACGCGTGATAGGCTTCGGCAATTTCCGCTTCCTCAAACTCTTCCCAGAAAAACGGATATAGCAGATAAATGTGCCGGTCGACCAGCTCCATCGCCATCTGCAGCTTTGCTGGCTCTTTTTCCAAAGACTCTTCCAAACGCTTGCGAATCCCGATTAGACGGGCATCTTTCAATGGGTCCGGCAGCTTGTCGATCGCAAGCTCGTTCTTATAATGAAACTTTTCGACATTCACCGTCCCGCTTATCTGTTGTTCACGGAACATGAGCAGCAGATAGGATTTCGCCACCCAATCCACTTCCGGATGCTTGATCAATTCGATCAACTGGTTCCTCATGGCACCATACGCTTCTTTCGGCAATTCAGTCACCCGCTGCTCCTGTTCGGCAGCGCTAAGCGGCAAAAATTGCTCCAGGCTGAATTGGCCTGTTTCCCGTTTGGCAGAGGCTGCGCTTTCGGCGATGCGTTCATTGAGATCGCGCAATTGATGGAATTGCTCCAAACGCTCTTTTGGCAAGACGTTTTCCTCGATGAGCACTTCGATCATCTTCTCGGCTTCTTCGAATTCCTTTACTTGCATTAAAATGCTTATGTATAGTTCCATCGTCTCCAGATAATGGATCGGCCCGACGCGCAGCAATTCCTGCACGACTTCGAGCGCTTCTTCGAATTCCCCCAGCTCATATAAGCTGTAGGCATATCCGCCGAGCGCCGCCGCATGGTCTGGCTCGTAGACGAGCACTTGGTACAGTTTATCGCGAGCATCTGCGTATTGTTCATTCTTTAAACTGGTCATCCCCTCCGAGAGCAGCCGAGTGACCGTTGTCGGAAAGACGATGACATTGCCCTTGCGCTTCAAATCCCCAAACTTCTTCCGCATCCTACCACCTCTTTGTCCATTCATCATACCATAGGGAAATACACTGTGAAAACGAAAGCCGGCGCTATTTTGCGCCAGCCTCTTTGCCGTTCAAAACCAGTTTATACGCGACGTCCGCTTTTAAGGAATGGGCGACGGGGCAATATTTCTCGCCGCTCACTTCGATGGCATGCCAGACTTTATCCGCTTCGATGTCGCCTTCCACGATAAAGGTCACCGTAATCGCCAAAAATTCCTTCGGCGGGTTCCGGCGCTTGTCTCCTTCCGTGACGATTTCGATAGAGCGAACATCTTTCATCCTGGCACGCAGAATCATCACGACGTCCATGCCGACGCATCCGGCAAGTGAGCCGAGCAGTGCCTGCATCGGAAGCAATCCTTGGCCGTTCCCGACTCCCTGATGAGCATCCATCCGCAGCGTGTGGCCGCCTTGTCCCGCAGCCTCAAATACAAAATCCCCTTGCCATTTCGTGCTGAGCTTCAGTCCATCGGTTTCCATCTACAACACACCCCTCACAGCTTTTTATCAGTGTATCACTCAGGACTGCCTTGTTCATCTGTTAAATTAAAAAACTGTCCACGCATCAGCGGGACAGTTTCATTAAATGACAGCGTGCATCGCGACGTAAGCCATATAGCAAACAACTTCACGTGCGAAGAACGGCGCGATGTTCGCAAAGCCCTTGAATTCGGTCGAAGGCGTCGGTGAGGAATGGGCATCGATTCCGGCGTGTTCCGCTATAAGCAGTGCACGTTTCATATGTAAGGGATCGCTGACGACGAGAAAGCTCGACAAGCCGTTTTCATCCGCCAGTTCACCGGCGAAACGGAAATTCTCTTCCGTGATGAGCGATTGGGTTTCGATCAGAATATCTTCTTCAGGGACATGGTTGCGGATCGCGAAATCTCGGCTTACGACCGACTCAGCGAGGTCCGCTCCGTCCGTGATGCCTCCTGTAAAGATGATCTTCTCGACATAGCCCGCCTCATATAGATCGATGGCGTGGCGAATGCGCTGCTCGAGCACCGGCGAAGGCTCCCCGCCGACGACTTTCGTGCCGAGCACGATCGCCGCGTCAGCTTCCATCAACTCAGATTCACTGGCAAAGGTCCAAATGCTTGTCGCCGTCGCCGCAATTAAAATCGTTTGTACAAGGGAAAGTATAATCAAAATCCGTTTCCATTTGTTTCTGAACACGTCTCGTTTCCACCTTTTGGTCTGTTTATTCTCTATCTTTTCCCAGTATAAGACATAGCACGCAAATAAACAGTGAAAGAAGCAAATGTCCATCATTTGCTCACAAATTGTAAGATAAGTTTTATACTATGGGGAAAACGTTAATGCACCAAAAATCAGCGAAAAACCGCTACATCCTTAGAGGAACAGCTGTCCTTTCCCGACTATGACCGAATTGCCCGCAATTTTCACTTCTGAAATAGCGCCGGTGTGGCCAATAACCGTGATATCAATCGCGCTTGGCCGTCCCATTTCATAGCCCTGTTCACTTCGGATGACATGTATTCCATTCTCATGAGCATGCAGTATTTGGTGTTCAACCAAATATGCACCAAGCGGGCCGCTAGCTGCGCCGGTTGCCGGATCTTCGGCAATTCCCATTGTCGGCGCAAACATTCTTCCATGTACAGAAGCATCTCGATTTTCAGTTTCCGTCGTAAATGTGAAAATGTGCTGAGTATCCGGATTTCCACTAAAATACCGCTCCCATACATCCAGCCGGAAATGAATCCGTTGAATCGCTTGAAGTGAACGCAGCGGGATGAACAGAAAAGGCACACCCGAGGACACAGATTGAACCGGAAAATCCGGATGAAGGTCATCGGCTGCTAATGAAAGCAGTTCGCCAGCTATTTTTCTATCCAGAAATTCTTCCCCGAAAATGGGCACCGGTTGTTTCATTTCAACCTTAAGAATCCGCCCTCGTTCCTTATGGACTGTTACGGGGACGTCCCCTATTCGTTCTTCAAGCATCCATTCATTCCGTCCTTCTTCCGTAGGCACTGCACCAGAAGAAGCTAAAATATACGCTGCCCCGATTGTTGGATGTCCTGCCATCGGGAGTTCCATTTGCGGCGTGAAAATCCGCAGCTTCCTGACATTTGCCTCTTTAGCTGGAGGAAAAACAAATACTGTTTCAGACAAGTTCAATTCCTGGGCGATGTTCTGCATTTCTTCTCTTGTTAAACCGTTTCTTCCTTCCACGACGGCCAATTGATTTCCACCGAAAGGCGCGTCAGTAAAAACATCTGCCAATGTATAATCTAAGGTTTTCATCACCATTCTCCTTATAATCTATTTTTCCGACAGGTTTGTTACAACGGTTTTGTTTGTTTACCTTAACATGATCTTCCTGTTGGAATTATTCGTTTCTCCAGTTGCCTGTATCATTTCCGGTATTGAACAACCAGTCGAAAAAAAGCTGCTGCAACAACCGCCATATATTAAGAGAGCTACTCTTTTATTTCGATGTTCAATTCTGATTTCCTTTTTCCCGCTGTTTCATTTCTTGTGCACATAGTAATGAAAAAAACCCTGCACAACTTCATTACTGGCAGCAAATCAACCATGGTGATTGAAACGGTTTAGAATATTTACTGCCACGAGAAATAACAAGGCGCCCTCTCCTAATAAATTAATAAGAAAATTCAGATAATAAGACACTTTAAACCTCACTAAACGATCAAGTAGTGTTACAATGACAGCGAATTTAAACTAGAGACGGTTAATGTTCTCTTTTCTTCTTCGAATAATGCTGCAGAAGAGGACAGGAAAGGAGAGTTGAGGCAACATCTTCTAAAGCAGTAGATAGCTTACCTCCATCCCTGCAACACTTTTTATGGCGACCACAACTCCAAACTAGAAAGGATGATTTTTATGAAAAAATTACTGGTAGCTTCCCTGCTTCTCGTTTTCATGTTCATAGCAGGGTTCAGCACTCATGCGGACGCAGCTGAAATTGAAATTCCTGTGGTGAATTATCATGTTATTTCCTATGATCCCGATCCGAATAACCTTTATCAGTACAGTGCAGAAGAATTTGAGAAACAAATGGCTTACTTGAAGGAAAACGGCTACAGTTCATTGACTATCGACCAGTACTTCGAAATCTTGGATGGAACAGCCGATATGCCGGCTAAACCGATCCTGATCACATTTGATGACAGTACCAACGATTTTTATCCGAACGCCTTTCCAATCCTGGAAAAATACGATTTAAAAGCAACCCAGTTTACGATTGCTGATTGGGTAAACGATAGCCAAAGCATGACGGCTGAGGAAATTACAACCGTCATGGAGAAAGGCATCGATATTCAAAACCATACATCAACACACCCGTCTCTAGACCAACTGAGCTACGACGAACAATACGATGAAATTAACGATGCGACGGCAACGCTCAAATCTATTACCGGCGAAACGACGGAAGTATTCGCTTACCCTTACGGAGCTTACAATGACGACACGCTTGCAGTCGTTGAAAATCTTGGATTTAAAGGAGCATTCACAATAGAGGGGGGCGTGAGTACTGACGAGGACAATCGTTACGAGCTTCCCCGCTTCATGATCCTGAACGGCGATACTTTGGACGATTTTATACGGAAACTTTCGACCGGCCATTAATAGTGTTAAGAAAAAACAGCAGCTGGGGTTTCCCAGCTGCTGTTTTGATTGATTCATCCAATACACCAATCCCTCTGAAAATAAAAAACCCGCCCAAATATAATTGGGCGGGTTTTAGCCAGCGATGATTAATCGGAGATATTTAAAAAAGTTTGAATCTCTTTAATCATCAAACCGTTAAACTGGTTAAACGGCTCTAAATTGCAATTACGTCCCAGGAGGGATTCGAACCCCCGACCGACGCCTTAGAAGGGCGTTGCTCTATCCAGCTGAGCTACTGAGACATGACTTTCCTCACGAAAGACAATTTTAATTATAGAAATCATCCGAGGAAAAGTCAATGCTATTTCAAAAAAATATCTAGTTTCTTATTTCAGCCAATTTGGCATTGCTTCGCTGAGCTTGTTCAATGCTTGCCCGCGGTGCGAGATGGCGGCTTTTTCTTCGGGTTCGAGTTCCGCCATGGCACGCTCCTGGGCAGGCACGTAAAAGATCGGATCGTAGCCGAAGCCGTGGTCACCTCTGCGCAAGCGCAGTATTTCGCCTTCACACGAGCCGGAGAAGGTTTGGGTTTCTTCCCCCGGTGCCGCGACCGCCAAGACGCAGCGGAATCGCGCTGTGCGCTCTCCGTCCGGTACGCCAGACAATTTCTCCAACACCTTATCGATATTGGCTTCGTCGCTCTTTTCGCCTCCCGCATAGCGTGCGGAATAGACGCCCGGCTCTCCGTCCAAGGCATCGATCTCAAGGCCGCTGTCGTCTGCGATGACTGGGATGCCAAGTTCTTTAGCGACACCTTCCGCTTTCAGGATGGCATTGGCTTCGAACGTTGTGCCGGTTTCTTCGATGTCGAGGTCTTTTGCGACATCTCTTAAGGTCAATACTTCATAGCCTAAAGGGGACAGCAAGGTTTCAAAGTCTTTTGCTTTCCCTTTGTTCTGTGTGGCAATGACGATTTTTTTCATAGGGCGGATTCCACCTTTTCGCCGATCCGCGACGACAATTCACCGATCGCTTGTTGTTGGATTTTGATCAATTGCTGGATCCCTGCTTCACCTAGATCGAGCATTTCGTTCAATTCCTTGCGGCTGAATGTCGCTTCTTCGCCGGTGCCTTGCATTTCGACGAATTCGCCGGACCCTGTCATGACCAGGTTCATATCGACCGCTGCCGTTGAATCCTCTTCATAGTTCAAGTCCAGGATGGCTTGCTTGCTGCTGTTGATGCCGACGCTTGTAGCGGCCAAATAATCCGTCACAGGGAATACCGGTACGTCCAATTTGCCGAGTGCGATGGTCATGGCGATGAAAGCTCCCGTGATAGACGCTGTACGCGTCCCTCCGTCCGCCTGGATGACGTCGCAATCAATCCATAGTGTGCGTTCACCGATCTTCTCGAGATCGACGACAGCGCGCAAGGAGCGGCCGATCAGGCGCTGAATTTCCATCGTGCGCCCACCGAGCTTGCCGCGTGTCGCTTCGCGCTGGTTACGGCTTCCTGTCGCGCGTGGCAGCATGGAATATTCCGCCGTTACCCAGCCTTTGCCCTGGCCTCTCAAGAAACTTGGAACACGCGACTCGATCGTCGCTGTGCAAATCACTTTCGTCTGGCCGACCGTAATCAGGACCGATCCTTCTGGGTGGATCAAATAATCCGTCTCCACTTCCACCGGGCGCAATTCATTTGCTTGTCTATTATCAATTCTTGTCATAATTGAATCCTCCTCATGTACTCAAAAAATCTTACCATAATTCTGCCTTGACGACAAAAACCCGGCGGCTGAGCCGTCAGGTTTTTGGGAACTGGATTGAACGGATGCACGGATCATCTATGGCAAGCCATTTTTTGATGATCGTGCGGAAAATCTCCGTCGAACCGGATGTATAAAATTGATGGACGGGCGGTTTGCGGCGATCCGCAAATTTGTCCTGATAGCTCAAATGGCGCGATACATCTTTCGCCGTTTCCTGCGCTGAAGACAGAACCGTCACTGTGGTGCCAAGTTCTTGCTCGATAAAGCCCTGCAACAGCGGGTAATGGGTGCATCCGAGGATGGCGGTATCGAATTCCTTCGATTTGATCGCCGATAACGTTTCTGCCACCATGCGGCGGGCAAATTCCCCTTCGTACTCATCACTTTCCACGAGCGGCACAAACCGCGGGCATGCCAATTGGACAACGTCAGAAGCTGAAACAAGCGACTTGATGGCTTTTTCGTAAGCGCCACTCTTGACAGTTCCGGACGTGCCGAGCACCGCAATTTTCTTCGTCGAAGACGATTTGATAGCAGCGCGGGCTCCCGGGAAAATGACACCGATAACTGGGATCGGCAATTTCTTTTGCAAGGAATTGAGCGCTGCCGCTGTTGCCGTATTGCAGGCGATGACCAGCATTTTGATATTCATTTTCATGAGCGCTTCTGCCATCTGCCATGTGTAGCGCCGAACTTCTGCAAGTGGACGCGGGCCATACGGGCAGCGCGCATTGTCACCGATGTAAATAATTTTTTCATTAGGCAAAAGTTTCATGATTTCCTTGGCGACGGTCAACCCCCCGACACCTGAATCAATGACTCCGATTGGCGCATTCAATGTCATAGCCCCGCTCCTATTTCATGTTGATATGCATTTTCTCCAACAAGCTTGAAAATTGCTCGACTTCTTCTACACTGAAGTCTTCAAGTACCGTTTCTAAATAATCCTGGCGCTTCTTGATCACTTCTTCAATGATCCGCTCGCCTTCTTTCAATAATTTAATGCGTACCACCCGGCGGTCCTGCTCCTCGCGGATGCGTACAACCAACTCGTTCTTTTCCATCCGGTCGACCAGGTCGGTCGTCGTGCTGAACGCCAAGAACATTTTATTCGATAAATCTCCGATGGTCATGTCGCCATGTTCGAACAGCCATTGAAGCGCCACGAATTGCGGCGGAGTAATGGTATACGAATTCAGGATTTCACGGCCTTTTTGCTTGATGATCCCGGATATATAACGCAATTCCTTTTCCATAAATGCCACACGCTCCAAGTCGTGGCGGCGGTTTAAGTTGTCTTCAGTCATGGACTTGGTTCACTCCCTAGCTACTGGTATTTGTTCCATCGTGACACGGTCGTTCTCTCAAGACAGGGACTGCTTCATTTGCCGGAAGAAGCCAGATTTCCGTTTTGCAGCATCGTCTTCTCCTCGTCGCTCCAAGGATGGCCTTTGCCGCTCGTCTTGGAAATCTGTACAACGGCGCCTCTACCGGTGAAACAAGTTTCTTGCTTATCATTCACTGCCCAATAATGGATGTCTGCGGAAGAGTTTCCAATCGACTCCACTTTCACATAAACTCTCAATTGTTCATCAAAGAATACCTGTCGGACAAAATCGACCTGCATATCCGCCACGACTGGGATCAAGTCGCTGTCTTTTGAAAGCCATGCTTGCATCAAGCCCACTTCTTTCATGAACTCGATCCGTGCATACTCAAAATAAGCGATCGGCACCGTATTGTTGACATGTCCGAACATATCCGTCTCTGAAAAGCGCACATGCACCGGCGCGTAAAAAGAAAAGCCTTCCTGCCATTCATTGAAATCCTTTATGTAAGACGCTCTCATTCCAGTTCCCCCTGTATACATTACTCATTTTGTAAGTATAGCAAAAACTGGCGCAAAGGACATCTGTTTCAGCCAAGCTTGGGTATTTTCGGCTGAAACAAAAAAACTCTGATCGCTTCCGAAGAAGTTGCGGAACATTTGGATGCTCACGTCGCGGTTCAAAGCTGCGATAGAAGTTGTCAAAGGAATGCCTTTCGGGCAAGATTCCACACAGTTTTGGGAGTTACCGCAATCCGCAAGGCCGCCTTCGCCCATGATAGCGTTCAAACGCTCGTCACGGTTCATGGCACCTGTTGGATGCGCGTTCATCAAGCGGACTTGAGAAAGCGGAGCCGCACCGATAAAGTCGGATTTATCGTTGACGTTCGGGCAAGCCTCAAGGCATACGCCGCACGTCATACATTTAGACAATTCATAAGCCCATTGGCGTTTGCGCTCAGGCATACGCGGACCTTCGCCAAGATCATGCGTACCGTCGATCGGCACCCACGCTTTGACTTTCTTCAGTGAGTCGAACATGCGGCTGCGGTCTACGATCAAGTCGCGGACGACCGGGAATGTTCTCATCGGCTGAAGGCGGATCGGTTGTTCGAGCTGATCGACAAGAGCGGTACACGACTGGCGTGCTTTGCCGTTGATGACCATAGAACATGCGCCACAAACTTCCTCAAGGCAGTTCATGTCCCAGTTGACTGGAGTTGTTTTCTTCCCGTCCATGTTGACCGGGTTACGTCGAATTTCCATCAATGCGGAAATGACGTTCATGTTGGCGCGATATGGTAATTCGAACTTTTCCCAGTACGAGCTTTCGTCCGTAGAGTTCTGGCGTTCGATTTCGAAAATAACCGTTTTTGCTGCTTCACCCATGGTAAATTAGCTCCCTTCTTATTGCTATGCTTTCGCGGAATAGTCGCGTTTGCGTGGCGGGATCAAGCCAGTGTCGACTTCTTCATAATGGAAGATCGGCGCATCATAACCATTGAATTTCGCCATAGTCGTCTTCAGGAATTCCTCGTCATTACGTTCCGGGAATTCCGGCTTGTAATGTGCGCCGCGGCTTTCGTTGCGTTTCAACGCACCGATCGTGATGACACGTGCTAAATGTAGCATATTTTTCAGCTGGCGGGTAAACATTGCGCCTTGGTTGCTCCAAAGTTGCGTATCCGTCATGCTGATGTGGTTAAAGCGTTCAAGAAGCTCTTGGATTTTGCGGTCTGTTTCTTCGAGGCGGTCATTATAGCGTACGACCGTCACGTTGTCCGTCATCCATTCGCCAAGTTCCTTGTGCAGGACGTAAGCATTTTCAGTTCCGTCAAGCGCCAAGATTTCATCCCATTTACGCTGTTCCTCAGCTTCGTGCTTCGCGTAAATATCGTTTGGCAAGTCTTCTGCAAGAACTTCCAAGCCTTTGACATACTCAAGGGCATTCGGTCCTGCGACCATGCCGCCGTAGATAGCTGACAGGAGCGAGTTTGCGCCTAGACGGTTCGCACCGTGCTGGGAATAATCACATTCGCCTGCTGCCAAAACGCCAGGGATATTCGTCATCTGATGATCGTCAACCCATAGCCCGCCCATGGAATAGTGGACTGCCGGGAAAATCTTCATCGGAACTTTACGCGGATCGTCGCCTGTGAATTTCTCATAGATTTCGATGATGCCGCCCAGTTTGATGTCGAGTTCTTTCGAATCTTTATGGGAAAGGTCCAAGTACACCATGTTTTCGCCGTTGATGCCGAGTTTTTGGTTAACGCACACGTCGAAGATTTCGCGTGTTGCGATATCACGTGGGACCAAGTTTCCGTATGCAGGATATTTCTCTTCCAGGAAGTACCAAGGCTTGCCGTCTTTATACGTCCAGATCCGTCCGCCTTCACCGCGTGCAGATTCTGACATCAAGCGGAGCTTGTCGTCGCCAGGAATCGCTGTTGGGTGGATTTGGATGAATTCGCCGTTCGCATAATAAGCGCCTTGCTGGTACACGATTGACGCAGCAGAACCTGTGTTGATGACAGAGTTTGTGGATTTTCCGAAGATAATCCCCGGTCCGCCAGTTGCCATGATGACGGCATCCGAACGGAACGATTTGATCTCCATTGTCGTCAAGTTCTGTGCAGTGATTCCTCGTGAAACGCCTTCATCGTCGATGACGAGGCCCAGGAATTCCCAGCCTTCATATTTCGTGATCAAGCCTGCAACTTCATAGCGGCGGACTTGCTCATCAAGTGCATATAGCAATTGCTGGCCCGTTGTCGCGCCGGCAAATGCCGTTCTGTGGTGCATCGTGCCGCCGAAACGACGGAAGTCAAGAAGCCCTTCAGGCGTACGGTTGAACATGACGCCCATGCGGTCAAGCAGGCGGATGATGCCAGGTGCGGCATCGGCCATCGCTTTGACCGGCTTTTGGTTAGCTAGGAAGTCACCGCCGTAAACGGTGTCATCCAGGTGAATTGCCGGGGAATCCCCTTCACCTTTTGTATTCACCGCTCCGTTAATGCCGCCCTGTGCGCACACAGAGTGAGACCGTTTAACTGGAACGATGGAAAATAGATCGGCAGGTGCTCCTGCTTCGGCAACTTTGATCGCTGCCATTAGGCCAGCTAGACCCCCACCGACGATAGAAATTTTGCCTTTCGCCATTGTAGTGTTCACTCCTCTTTTAATTCACCAATGTTTGGGACATCCTTAAACGAATGCAAACAATGCTCTGATACCAATGATCGATAATACAATAAAGACTAGAAGTGTGAAATAAGTTGAGTAGCGTTGTGCTTTCGCTGACACAGTGATTCCCCACGTTACAAAGAAAGACCACAATCCATTCGCAAAGTGGAACGTTGCGGACAAGACGCCTACTACGTAGAACGCGAACATCAGCGGATTCGATAGGATGTTTTCCATCATGTTGAAATCTGCTTCACCCGCTCCAATCGCTACCTGGAATCTTGTCTCGAAGATATGCCATGCGATAAAGACCACTAGGAAAACCCCGGTATAACGCTGTGCGACAAACAGCATGTTACGCATGTAGCTGTAATGCCCCGGGTTGTTTTTCGCCGTGAACGCTATGTATAATCCGTAAAAAGCATGATACATGAGCGGCAAGTAGATGACGAAAATCTCCAAGAAAATGACGAATGGAAGATTTGCCATGAAGTGGGCAGCTTGGTTAAACGCTTCCACGCCTTGCGTAGCGAAATGGTTGACGATCAAATGCTGCGTCAAGAACAAACCGATTGGAATGACCCCGAGTAAAGAGTGCAGCCTGCGCATTAAAAATTCACGATTGTTATCCAAAAATTTTACCCCCCTCAAAAACATTAGTTGGCAGCGTAAAGCTTTCCTATATCAGGAAAACATATTCACGTTGCTGTAAGCATCATGTACAAGAATATGACATATTTATTGTACTCCCCCCCTCTAGGAGCGTCAAGGCAAGGAAACCTTTTTAGGCGCATCCAGTCTAGGGTCTGTGAAGGTTTTTGCGGATATTAAATAGGAAAGAATTCATGAAAAGCTATATTTTCATTTCGAAACAGGCGAGATACAGGCATCTGTTTCGAGGTTTTATAAGCTCATATAGGACCGTGATGGCAAGATTTCAAATTTGAACAAATTGTGAATTTTTACACAAACTTTCGGCAATTCAAAAAAGCCCAGCTAGGCTGGGCTTTTAGCTTATCTGACAGACGCTGGCGTCAGTCCGTATGCATCGTGAAGCGCATTTGCCGAACGTTCCATTTCATTCGCCGGCACGACGACAGAGACTTTGATTTCGGAAGTGCTGACCATTTTCACCGGCACATCCTGCGTGCGGAGAATATCGAACATTTTTGCCGCGACGCCGGGATTTGACACCATGCCGGAGCCGACAATCGACACTTTCGCCAAGCCGGTTTCGATATCGATGGCGTTATAGCCGATTTGCTTTTGAGCTTCCGACAACACGCGCTGAGCTTCTGCCAGGCTGTCTTCTTTGATTGAAAAAGAAACAGACGGCGGAAACTCCTCACTGATGCTTTGCACGATGATATCGACATCGATCAAGTTATCCGCAAGACTCGTGAAGATATTGGCAAGCGAGCCGTTGAATGGCTTTGTGTAACTGACAGTGATGCGGGCGATGTCTTTTTCGAATGCCACGCCGCGCACGATTAGATTTTTTTCCACAGTGATCACCTCTTGAATGATAGTTCCCGGTTCATCCGAGTAGCTGGCCCGTACAGAGAGGGGCACTTGATTGTTCTTGGCGAATTCTACGGCTCGCGGATGAAGGACTCCCGCCCCGAGATTGGCCAATTCGAGCATTTCGTCGTATGAAATTTGTTCGAGCTTGCGGGCGCCTGTGACATAACGGGGATCGGATGTATAGACTCCGTCAACGTCTGTATAAATCTCACATTTTTCCGCGCCTAGTGCGCCGGCAAGCGCCACAGCAGTTGTATCGGACCCGCCGCGGCCAAGCGTCGTGATGTTGCCGTTCTTGTCGACGCCCTGGAATCCTGCGACCACGCAAAACAAGCCGAGGTCGAGCGCCTCTTCCAAACGCTGTGTATGGATCGTCTCGATGCGCGCATTGCGCGGGACGGATTCCGTTTCGATGCCCGCCTGCCAGCCTGTGAAACTCAAGGCGTCATGGCCGAGTTTTTTGAACGCCATCGCCAACAGTGAAATGGTCACTTGTTCACCTGTCGCGAGCAGCATGTCCATTTCACGCTTTGGCGGCTCAGCCGAAATCTCTCCCGCTAGGCCAATCAGCGTGTCTGTCGTTTTGCCCATCGCCGAGACGACGATGACGACGCGCTTGCCTTGTTGTTTTTCCTGGATGGCGCGTCTTGCCACGCCTAGGATTTTCTCCGGAGACGCCACAGACGTCCCGCCGAATTTCATTACGATTGTTGTCATTCTCTCCACTCCCACTTAAAGTAAGTGGCCCTCAACAAAAAAGAGGCAACTCGCCGATTGCCCGGCAAGCTACCTCTCTTCTCATGTACGATTTCAAACGTCCATGTGAGATAGCCCTCCAGAGTCAAACTCTGACAGCCCTGCATCTCTTAAATGCAGGACCAGCATACACGCAAGCAGTGCGCGTAAACTTCGGCGGGCGTCCCTTTTGGCATCCTTCACAGATTCTGCAAATCTCGGGATGCTTACTATTGACGTCCGCTCCTCTATCATCACTTTTTACAAGTGATTCAATTGTGTTAATACAATACCACGAAGTTATTCTTGTTGCAACGGCTGTTCTTTGAAATGCCGTTCGATTTCCACGGCCAGCTTCTCAGGGATGCCGGCCTGCTGAATCTCGCCGGCGTTCGCTTCCTTGATTTTCCGGACGGAGCCGAAATGCTTGAGCAATTGCTGCTTGCGTTTCGGGCCGACGCCTTGCAAGCCGTCGAGCGCGGATTGAATCGAATTCTTGCCGCGCAATTGGCGGTGGAACGTGATGACGAATCGGTGGACTTCGTCTTGAATGCGCTGCAATAAATAAAACGCTTCACTTGTGCGCTTGAGTTCCACCATTTCGACCGGATTGCCGTACAACAGCTGGGATGTTTGGTGCTTGGCATCTTTTGCAAGACCCGCAATCGGGATATCGAGGCCGAGTTCGTCTTCAACGATTTCGCGCGCCGATTCGATCTGGCCTTTGCCCCCATCGATAATGATCAAGTCGGGCAGCGGCAAGCCGTCCTTCAGCACGCGGCTGTAGCGCCTGTGGACCACTTCACGCATCGCCGCATAATCATCAGGCTTCTGCGCTGAGCGCGTCTTGTATTTCCGGTAATCTTTCTTCGACGGTTTGCCATCGATAAAGACGACCATCGCAGACACGGCATCCGCCCCTTGGATATGGGAGTTATCGAATGCTTCGATGCGCAGCGGCGTGTGGATGTTCATCGCTTCGCCCAATTCGTTGCAGGCACCGACCGTGCGTTCTTCCTGGCGCTCGAGCAGCTGGAATTTCTCCTTGATGGCAATGTCCGCATTCTTGCGCGCAAGCAAGACCAAATCTTTTTTCTTGCCGCGCTGCGGGACGAGCACTTTCGCGCCGAGCCATTCTTTCAGGAATTCCTCATCTTCCGCTTCCGGCAACAGGATTTCATTCGGTTTGATATGATCCGGCTTTTCATAGAATTGGCCGAGGAAGGTCAAAAATTCTTCTTCCGGGTCGCGGTACAACGGGAACATCGACACTTCGCGCTCGATCAGCTTTCCTTGGCGCACAAAAAATACTTGCACACACATCCAGCCCTTGTCGACAGCGTAAGCAAAGACATCGCGGTTGGTGAAATCGTTCATGGCCATTTTCTGTTTTTCCATGACCGATTCAATGTGGCTGATCTGGTCGCGGTATTCTTTCGCCCGTTCGAACTCCAGGTTCTCCGCCGCTTCGCTCATCTTCTCGGTCAGCTCCTGCTTTACTTCGCGGAAGCCGCCGTTTAAGAACCGGCTGATGCCGTCGATCATTTCACGGTACGTATCCTTCTCTACCGGTTTGACGCAAGGCGCGAGGCATTGCCCGAGATGGTAATAGAGGCAGACGCGGTCCGGCATCGTATGGCATTTGCGGAGCGGATACAAACGGTCCAGCAGCTTCTTCGTCTCGCTCGCTGCATAGGCGTTCGGATAAGGGCCAAAATATTTCCCTTTGTCTTTTTTGACCTGTCTTGTGATGACCAATTTCGGATGGCGTTCGCCCGTGATTTTCAAATACGGATAAGTCTTATTGTCTTTCAGGCGGATATTGTATTTCGGGTCATGCTTTTTGATCAAGTTCAATTCAAGGATCAATGCTTCTTTGTCGGAAGAGGTGACAATGTATTCAAAGTCCTCGATTTCATTGACGAGGCGCTGTGTTTTCGTATCGTGGCTGCCAGTGAAATAGGAACGCACACGGTTCTTCAACACTTTCGCCTTGCCGACATAGATGACTGTCCCTTGGCGGTCCTTCATCAAATAGCAGCCCGGCTGGTCCGGCAAAACTGCCAATTTATGTTGAATCATTTCATTTTTCATTTCCTCACCCTATTTAAAAAACCGGGTTCCACGAATGGGACCCGGTTTTGGAATTATGCGTGTTTTTCAACCAATTCAGCCAAAGCTTCTTTTGGACGGAAGCCGACAACTTTATCGACTGTTTCGCCGTTTTTCATCAAAAGAAGTGTCGGGATGGACATGATGCCGTATTCGCTAGCTGTCTGTTGGTTTTCATCAACATCCAATTTCACGATTTTCACTTTGTCGTCCATGTCTGCATCAAGTTCTTCAAGAACTGGAGCGATCATTTTACAAGGCCCGCACCATGCTGCCCAAAAGTCTACCAATACGAGACCTTCTGAAACTTCCTGTTTGAAATTCTGATCTGTTCCTTTAACGATTGCCATGTATAATTCCTCCTTAAGTGATAACCAAACTATATTTCGATTATAGCAGACGTGATTTACGCTAGCTATTTATTTGCCTAGTCCTTCCATACCCGGCTGTTGTTGGCGTTAAACTGCCTGGGTTTGATGTAGTCAATGTATTTAAAGAGTAGGAGATTCCGCTACAGGGGCACGCAAAAAAACAGCCCGCTACATTGCGGGCTGCTGTGATTACATGACTTTCTTGAATTCTTCTGTAAGCAACGGGATGACGTCGAATAGGTCTCCGACGATTCCGTAGTCTGCTACTTTGAAGATGTTCGCTTCCGGATCTTTGTTGATCGCAACGATGACTTTGGAGTTGGACATCCCCGCCATGTGCTGGATCGCTCCGGAAATTCCCGCTGCGATGTAGAGATCAGGTGTAACGACTTTCCCTGTCTGTCCGATCTGCAAGGAATAATCGCAGTAATCTGCGTCACATGCGCCGCGTGATGCTCCGACTGCGCCGCCAAGAAGGTCAGCCAGTTCTTGCAATGGCTCGAATCCGTCTTTACTCTTGACGCCGCGTCCGCCAGCGATGATGACTTTCGCTTCAGAAAGGTCTACGCCTTCTGCGGATTTGCGGACGACGTTTTTGATGATCGTGCGCAAGTTCGTGATATCGACCGACAAGCTCGATACATCGCCAGAACGTTCTTCACGCTCAAGCGGAGCGATGTTGTTCGGGCGTACTGTAATGAAGACAACGCCGTCTTCTTTCAATTTCACTTTTTCAAATGCTTTACCGGAATAGATCGGGCGGATGAAGACAGCGTCATCGCCTTCCCCTTCGATATCCGTTACATCGGAAATCAAGCCGGTTTGCAATTTCGATGCGATTTTTGGCGACAAGTCCTTGCCGACCGCAGTGTGGCCGAAGACGATTGCTTCAGGCTGCTCCTGGTCAACAACTGCCATGAATGCCTGGCCGTAGCCGTCAGATGTATAAGATTTCAAGTGTGGGTGCTCAACCGTAATGACACGGTCAGCGCCGTAAGCTACCAATTCGTTTCCGAACTCGCTCACTGCTTCCCCAAGCAAGACAGCAACGACTTCCCCGCCGCCTGAAATTTTCTTGGCTGCGGCAATTGCTTCAAATGATACGTTGCGCAAAGCGCCTTCACGCGTTTCGCCCAATACTAATACTTTTTTCGACATAGTCCGTTAACCCCCTAAGTAGATGTGAAAATGAATGATTGGCGTACGTTTATATAACTTTCGCTTCAGAGCGAAGCAAGCTGACCAGTTCAGAAACTTGGCTTGGAATTTCGCCTTCCAAAATACGGCCGGCTTGTTTTTTCGGCGGCAAGTATACTTCGATCGTTTCTGTTTTCGCTTCTACATCTTCTTCGTCGATATCCAGATCATCGAGCTCAAGCTCTTCAAGCGGTTTTTTCTTCGCTTTCATGATTCCTGGAAGAGATGGATAGCGCGGTTCGTTCAAGCCTTGCTGGGCTGTTACCAATAAAGGCAATGAAGTTTCAAGCTCTTCTGCATCCCCTTCAATATCACGGACGATTTTCACTGTTTCGCCTTCGATTTCAAGGCTTGTGATTGTCGTTACGTAGTTGATATCAAGCAAATCAGCTACGCGCGGTCCGACTTGTCCAGAACCACCGTCGATAGCTACGTTTCCTGCTAGGATCAAGTCCGCTTCTTTGTCTTTTAAGTACTCTGCCAGTATGTATGCTGCCGTAAACTGGTCCATTTCCTCAACATCGTCTTCTGTATTGATCAAGACCGCTTTATCAGCGCCCATTGCAAGTGCTGTGCGCAATTGCTTTTCAGCTTCCTCGTCGCCGATTGTGACAACTGTCACTTCGCCGCCGTGAGCGTCGCGGACCGTGATGGCCTCTTCGATCGCATACTCGTCATATGGGTTGATGATAAATTCAGCGCCATCTTCTTGAATCTGGCCACCAGAGACAACCAGCTTTTCTTCTGTGTCAAACGTACGTTTTACCAATACATAAATGTTCATGAACGTAAACCTCCCAAGTATTATTTCCCTTTAAATTGTGCTTCGCGTTTTTCCAGGAAAGCGCTAATGCCTTCCTTCGCGTCTTCCGATACGAAAACCGTACCGAACGAATCCGCTTCTGCCTTGACCCCTTCTTCAAAAGCCCCGTGCTTCGAATACTGAAGCATGTCGATGGCCGCCTTGACGGACACCGGGCTTTTTTTCGCAATTTTCTTCGCAATTGAAAGCGTTTGCGGAAGAAGGTCTTCTTCGCCGAAAGAACGGTTGGCAAGACCGAGCTGCACTGCTTCTTCGCCTGTAATCGGATCGCTCGTCAAAAGCATTTCAGCGGCTTTGGCCACTCCGACATAACGCGGCAAACGCTGTGTTCCTGCAAATCCAGGAATCAAGCCCAATTGAAGTTCCGGCAATCCCAGTTTAGCATTTTCCGTAACAAAACGCATATGGCAGCTCATTGCCAGCTCCAAACCTCCGCCGAGTGCGGCGCCGTGGATAGCGGCAATGACCGGCTTGTGGAATGTTTCCACGCGTTCAAATACGGCTTGACCGCTTGCCGACAGTTTCGAGAATTCTTCTCCTGAAGTCACTTCCGTGAACTCCTTGATGTCGGCGCCTGCCGAGAAGAAACGCCCTTCCCCGTGCAAGACGATCGCACGGACATCCGGGTCGTTTTTCACTTCATCCAGAAGTGCATCGACTTCCAAGATCAGCGCCCGAGACAATGCATTTGCCGGCGGCCGGTTGATTGTCGCAATCGCTACCCCATCTTCTTTTTTCCAGCTGATAAATTCCACCTGCTCATCCCCTCCCTTTACGCTTGCATGCCTTTCAGCAATAAGCGCTGCACTTTCGGTGCGAGTTCGACCAAATCATACTTGTGATCGTTCATCACCCAGGTAGTAATGGTCTCATCCATTGTACCAAAAACCATCTGGCGGGCTAAACGAATATCCATATTTTGATCAAATTCTCCTGATTCGATGCCACTGATCAGGATCCGGTCCATCAATTTTAAATAACCCCGCAAAACATTATTGATTTTCATGCGGATGTCATGATTGGATTGCCGAAGTTCTAGCTGGGTCACGATCGCTAGATGCAGATCGTTTGCAAGCAAGCTGAAATGGCTATTGATCATCATGCCGAGCTGATCGGCTGCGCTTGCATCTTTCGCGATGATTTTCTCCAATTCGCTGACGAACACGCCCATCTTCTCCTGGAAGACGGAAATGAGAATGTCTTCTTTATTCTTGAAATACAAATAAATCGTCCCATCCGCTACACCGGCTTGCTTGGCAATTTTCGAAACTTGCGCTTGGTGGTAACCATTTTCTGCGATGACGATGACCGCAGCATCAATGATTTGCTTATATTTCGGTTTATCCTTCTTTACCATCCTGTCACCACCCAAAAAAATATGAAAATATGAATGGCGATTCATTCATATTTTCATATTATCGTTTTGTTTAAATTGTGTCAAGCTTTTGCCTTAGTTAGGAAGGAACCGCTTCATTGCGTTTGGCGATTTCTTCATCCACCAGCGATCTGCGCAGGATTTTACCGACCGCTGTTTTCGGGAGTTCTTTACGGAACTCATAAATGCGTGGCACTTTGAACGCTGCGAGGTGTTCGCGGCAATGTTTATCCAATTGTTCTTCTGTAACAGTATACCCTTCTTTCAATACGATGTATGCTTTTACCGTTTCGCCGCGATACGGGTCCGGGATTCCGGCAACGACGCATTCCTGGATCGCTTCGTGTTCATACAGCACTTCTTCGATTTCCCTTGGATAGATATTGAAGCCTCCGGCGATGATCATGTCCTTTTTGCGGTCGACGATAAAGAATTGACCTTCCTCGTCCATATAGCCAAGATCCCCGGTCAATAGCCAGCCATCGACAATCGTTGCCGCTGTAGCATCCGGGCGGTTCCAATAGCCTTTCATCACTTGAGGGCCCTGAATGGCGATTTCACCGATCTGGCCGTTTGGAACAGGATCAGTCGTTCCCGGAAGGAAAATTTCGCAATCTGTATCCGGATACGGCATACCGATCGAGCCTTTCGTTCGTTCTCCCCATACGAGATTCGAGTGGGTAACCGGCGAGGTTTCAGTTAGGCCATAGCCTTCGACCAGTTTGCCTCCCGTGATGCGTTCGAATTTCTCCTGTACTTCCGTCGGCAGCGGCGCGGATCCGCTCAAGCATGCTTCAATGGAAGACAGATCGTATTTCTTGATGTCCGGATGGTTTAATAAACCGATATAAAGCGTCGGTGCGCCAGGGAACAAGGTCGGCTTTTGCTTGTTGATGGTTTTCAAGGCCTGCTCTGGATCGAATTTCGGCAATAGTACCATCTTATTGCCCTGCATGACAGACAAGATCAAGACAGTTGTCAAACCGTACACATGGAATAAAGGAATGATGCCCATGATCGTCTCTTCGCCACGCTTCGATTTATAGAGCCAAGCGTCACACATCGTCGCATTCGAGATTAAGTTACGGTGCGTCAGCATAACGCCTTTTGGCGATCCGGTCGTTCCGCCAGTGTATTGCAGCAGCGCCAAGTCTTCGTCAAAATCAAATGGCGGCTTGGTAATTTGCGGCGAAGCTGTTTTCATGATTTCCGTGAAGAGGTGATTGATCCCCCGGTGTTCGACTTTCACCGTCATCCCGTATTGCTTTTTCTGGATGAACGGGTACACGAGGTTTTTCGGGAATGTCAGGTAATCCTTGATGCCCGTGACGATGACGTTCTCAAGATCCGTTTCTTTAATGACTTTGTTGATTCGCGGGAACAAAATATCTAGCGCAATGATCGCCTTGGCACCGGAATCTTTCATCTGGTAGGAAATTTCCCGCTCTGTATAAAGCGGATTTGTCATGACGACGACGCCCCCAGCGTAAAGGATCCCATAAAAACTGATGACCGCCTGTGGACAGTTCGGCAGCATGATGGATACCCGGTCGCCTTTTTGGATACCTAGCTTTTGAAGGTAATTGGCCATCTTCATGGCAGATTGGTACAACTCTTCGTAGCTAAGATCCTTGCCCAGGAAATGAATTGCGGTCTTTTGCGGAAAGTCTTCATAGGCTTTCGTCAAATATTCCTGGACTGGCATGCTCGGATACGTTAGCGTGTGCGGTACTTCCGCCGGATAATGAGCTAACCACGGTTTTTCGGACATATTTTCTACCTCCCCCTCTTTTATCGGAATCGTGAGAATATTCCTACTTTAAGTATAAAGAATTATGATAACGCTTTCAAACATTATTTTCTATTAGGTTTTAATCCATAAAAAAAACGGCACACAGGCCGTTTTTAAAACACGAATAGGAAGACGATTCCTACAAGCACAAACAAGATGCAAAAAACGATTAAGATTTTGATCAGGTTTTCCATTCGTTCCAACTCCTATGAAATACTGGCTCCGATAACATACGACAAGCCGACTGAGATGGTCATCGAAATCAAGCCGACCGAACGGTTATCGCGGGCGATTTCTTCATCCACTTTGAATTTTGGCGTCAAAAACTCAAAGAGCAGATAAGCAAAAATCAATAATACGAACCCAAACAGTCCCCAGCCGATCATCTCAAACAGCGTCGTGTGCTGTTCAATCGAAAAGCGGAAAATATTCGTGACGCCGAAAATTTTTCCGCCTGTGGCCATCGCCACGGCCAAATTGCCACTTTTGATTTCTTCCCAGTTTTTATATTTTGTTACCACTTCAAAAATAACCATCGCTACAATCAAGCATAAGACTACCACACTGAAATAGCCGGCTGTCTCAACGAGCGGATGGGTCCAAAATCCTCCCTCGAACATTTGCAAACTCCCCTTCCGCCCTTACTTCAATTCAGCGACTGTGACGCCCGATCCGCCTTCACCCGGTTCGCCAAAGCGGTAGCTCTTGACGCGCGGATGTTTCTTCAAGTATTGCTGAACGCCTTGGCGAAGCGCGCCAGTCCCTTTGCCGTGAATGATGGAGACTTGGTGGTAATTCGCCAATAAAGCATCATCCAAATATTTCTCGACGCGCGAAAGGGCATCCTCATAACGCTCACCGCGAAGGTCCAACTCCATTTTCGTATAGCCTTCACGGCCTTTCAAGCTGGTCATCGTGCGGGTTTCTTTTTGTTTTTCAGGTTTCGTGTAGCTGAGGTCGGATTCAGGCAACTTCATTTTCAAGATGCCGACCTGAACGATCCATTCGGTGTCGGAAACTTTTTCGACCAAGCTGCCTTTTTGCCCGTAAGACAGCACTTTCACTTCGTCGTTCGGTTTCAAAGCGACCGGTTCGTTTTGCTTTTTTGCTTTTTTCAATACCCGATTTTCCGGCATAGCATTTTCCAGCCGTTTTTTGGCATCGATCAGCTGGTGTTCTTTGACGCCGGTCTGCTGGGTAAGCTGCATTTGGCGCAGTTCCTTGATGACCGTTTCCGCTTCCGCGCGCGCCTGATCGACGATTTTGCGCGCTTTTTCTTTTGCTTTGTCTTCAAGCAGCTCTTTGCGGCTGTCGTATTCCGCGAGTCGTTTCGCCAAGTCTTCTTTTAGCGTCTCGGATTCTTCGAGCACAGAACGGGTTTCTTCTGCATCCCGTTCGGCCTCGCGACGGCTTTTCTCAAGCGAAGCGATCATCGAGTCAACTTCCTTGCGATCGGTTCCGGTGAAACTTTTCGCATGTGAAATGATATGCTCCGGCAAGCCGAGGCGTTTGGAAATTTCGAACGCGTTGCTGCGCCCCGGTACGCCGATCAACAGGCGATAAGTCGGGCTCAATGTTTCGACATCGAATTCGACGCTGGCATTGGCGACGCCTTCCCGGTTGTAGCCATAAGCTTTCAGTTCCGGGTAATGGGTCGTCGCGATTACACGCGCGCCTCTGCCATGTACTTCATCCAATAATGAAATGGCAAGCGCTGCCCCTTCTTGCGGGTCAGTACCGGCACCGAGCTCATCGAAAATGACGAGTGAGTTTTCATCGAATTTTTCGAGGATGTCGACGATATTAACCATATGGGAAGAGAATGTACTCAAGCTTTGCTCGATGGATTGCTCATCGCCGATATCAGCAAAAATCTGGTCGAATACGGCCAGTTCCGATCCTTCGAGCGCCGGTACGGGAAGCCCAGCCTGTGCCATCAAAGTCGACAAGCCGACCGTCTTCAAGGTGACCGTCTTCCCGCCTGTATTCGGGCCGGTGATGACAATCGCCGTGATGTCCCGGCCAAACTCGATATCGTTCGGAACGACTTCGTCTTGTGGAATGAGCGGATGGCGCGCTTTTTTTAAATTGATATAGCCTTCCGTGTTCATGTCAGGCTTCGAGCATTTATGCGCTTGCCCGTACTTCGCTTTAGCCAGGATCAAATCGACTTCCGCCAATACGCCGACCAACGTAAACAATTCGTGTGCGACTTCCTGCACTTTCATAGACAACATCAGCAGGATGCGGTCGATTTCTTCCCGTTCTTTCAACTTCAGCCGGCGCACTTCATTGTTTGCTTGCACGACAGCATCCGGTTCGATGAACAGCGTCTGGCCTGACGATGATTGGTCGTGGACAATGCCGCCGTAATGGCTTCTATATTCTTGCTTGACCGGGATAACGAAGCGATCGTTACGGATGGTGACAATCGAATCCGATAGCATTTTCGATGCATTGCGCCCGCGGATCAGGCTCTCGAGTTTTTCGCGTACGCGGCTTTCCTGCGCGCGCAGTGATTGGCGGATGCTGCGAAGTTCCGAGCTCGCGCTATCGACCACAGTGCCATTATCATCGATGCAGGCGTTGATATCGTGTTCGAGCTGTGTCAATATCGGCATGCTTTCTTTTTTCTCCATGAAATGGGGAATGTCGATATCTTCTTCCGCGTCGATGGCTTCAAGGAAATGGCGCAAGATCCGGCTTGCGCGGATCGTTGAAGAAACTTCCATCAATTCCACCGGGCTTAAACTGCCGCCGATTTGTGCGCGCTTGGCGTGGGGGCGGATATCGGAAATCCCACCCATCGGCACATTATTCTTGATGCGCAATAATTGTGCTGCTTCATCCATTTCTTCGAGCAAACGGTTTACTTCCGCGATGTCAGTAGACGGCAGCAATTCTTTCACTAACCCTTTTCCAAGTGATGAAGTGCAAAATGCAGCCACTTCTTCACGGATTTTATAGAATTCGAGAGTTCGTAATGCGCGCTCTGCGATCATATAAACTCCTCCTTTATCGTTTCAAAAAATCTCTTAACTTCTCAAGCGGCCATGTATTGACCACATTGTCTTTTTTCAGCCATGCTTTCTGCGCGTGTCGTACGCCAGTTGCCATGACCTCCAGCCCTTCGATTGCATGGGCATCGGTATTGATGGCGACCGGCACGCCTTTTTCCTGTGCCATGACCAGCCATTCGACGGCGAGGTCGAGGCGATACGGGCTCGCATTCAATTCCACGATTTTACCGTATTCTTTCGCCCAATCCAAAATCTGTTCAACATCCGGATTATAGCCGTCGCGCTTTCCGACGATTCGGCCTGTCGGATGCGCGATCATATGGACATATGGGTTTTTCATCGCCGTCAAAATACGTGCCATGATCTGTTCTTGCGGCTGTTGGAAACTCGAATGGATGCTCGCGATGACGAAATCCAATTGCGCGAGCACTTCGTCGTCGAAATCCAAACTGCCATCCGGCAAGATGTCCATTTCCGTTCCCGACATCACTTCGATGTCGTCGTGGCGTTTATTGGCTTCACGCAATTTTCCGTTCTGTTCAATCAAGCGCTCGGGCGTCAAGCCGTTTGCAACTTTTAAGTACTGAGAGTGATCGGTGATGACCATGTATTCGTAACCGCGCTCGCGGCATGCGTTGATCATTTCATCAATCGAATGTGCCCCGTCTGACCAGGTTGTGTGCATATGCAAGTCGCCGCGGATATCGTCGAGTGAGACGAGCGATGGCAATTCATCGATGCGGTCGATTTCTCGGCCATCTTCGCGCACGGTCGGCGGGATGAACGGCAAATTGAAATGAGCGAAAAATGCCTCTTCTGATTCGAATGTCAACACGGAACCGTCTTCCTGTTCCACGCCGTATTCGCTGATTTTCTCTTTTTTCGCTTTGGCCAATTGGCGCATGCGGACATTATGGTCTTTGGATCCGGTAAAATGATGCAGCGCTGTCGCAAATTCTTCTGGTGCAACGAGGCGGAAATCGACATCGATCGGCTCGACCACTTCCACCGCAACAGAGACTTTCGTGTCGCCTGAAGCAATGGTTTCTTTTACAGGCAAGCCGGCGAGCAGTTGTTCTTTCACTTTTGCCGGTTCATTGGTCGCTACGATAAAGTCGAGGTCTTTGCTCGTCTCTTTCGTGCGGCGAAAACTTCCGGCAACTGAAAACTCCGCGACATCGGAAATCGTCGTCAACAAGTTTTCAATGAATGCCACGGTTTCTTCCGTTTTCCAGATCGGGTGGCGTCCCGGGTCGGTTTCGAAGTTTTCCAGCTCAAGCAGGATTTTCTCTTCGGATTTTGCGCCGAATCCCGGAAGCGCCTGGACACGCCCATCGATGCACGCCTGCTTCAAAGATTCCATTGAATCCACGCCGAGTTCTTTGTAGAGCTTGGCAATTTTTTTGCCGCCGAGCCCTTGCAGTTTGAGCATTGGCACAAGCCCTTTCGGCACTTCTTCCTGGAGTTCTTCGAGAACAGAAGATTTGCCGTCGGTAAGCAATTCCGTGATGACATCGCCCGTGCCTTTTCCGATGCCTTTTAGCTTCGTGACATCTTCAATCTCATCCAAGCTGCGCTGATCGAGTTCAAGCGCTTGGGCGGCTTTGCGGAAAGCCGATACTTTAAACGGGTTGTCCCCTTTTAATTCCATATATAACGCAATATTCTCCAATGTGCGGATAATGATTTTTTTATTCATGCCAAACAAACCTCCCTAATCGGTTCATAAAAAAACTTCCCTCGTAAGAGAGAAGTTCCTACTACATATAAATATACCACCATTCCTTCACTTTCTCAGAGAAATAAGGCGTATGCTCCAGGATCGCGCGTGCAATTCCGGAGTTGTCGATTTGGTTTTGAATCACATCGATCGGCAATAACGCAAATACGTAGAGTCCGATAAACAATAAGATGTGCGCTTCGATGAGCCCAAGGACTGCACCGAAAATACGGCTCAGGAAGCCGAGCACCGGTATGTATTTGATGAAATCGAACATCGATGCGATCAGCGTCAGCAAAAATTTCACGACGAAGAAAATGAGTGCGAATGCCAATAGCTGGTAAAAAGTTTGATCCAGATTCAATTGTTCAAAAGCCATCGCAAAGCGTGAGGTTTCGTCGACCGTCGGGTATGGAACCCATAACACAAAGTTTTCCGATAGCGGTTTATAATACGTGTAGGCAACAATGAGCGCGACGACAAATCCGACCATGTGCAGAAACTGCAGTACCAGTCCTCGCTTGAAGCCAACCAAAATCCCCGCCAGAAGCAATACTAATAAGATTAAATCAAGCATATCCGTCAGCCCTTCAAGTTATTCAATTCAATTTCCATTTGTTCTAGCTGCTCTTTCAGTTTAAGATATTCATGTGTCGCATTTACCGCTGTCAATACGGCAAGTTTCGCCTGGTCAAGCGATGGATTGGCGGCGTTGATCTCCCGCATCTTGCTGTCGACCATGGAAGCGACAAGCCTCATATGGCCGGATGTCTCGGTGCCGAGCATCTTATATGTATGGCCATATATATCAACGACAGTGCGAATTTTATGCTGCTCTTGCAATGCGCGTTCCCCCTTTGGAATTCTATAGACCATCATAACACGAACTTGAGCGGATTGTGAATCATAAGAAAGGGGACTCCCAATGACCAATAGCGTCTTGAAACTGCCAGAAGAAGCCTTAAAAAAATTGATCGAACATTACCGTAATAAGGAAATAACCACCAAGAATCCCCATGCACGCTTTGCTGCCAAGCTGCCGGATGCGATGATTACCGTCTACACATCCGGCAAAGTCATGTTCCAAGGCGCTGGCGCTGAACGCGAAACCGCCAAATGGGGCGCTGCCGACAGCATCAAAGAGAA
>NZ_JAPEHT010000189.1 GCF_028823615.1 Planococcus sp. A6 | reverse complement strand
CGATGGGATTGGTCACCATCTCGCCGCCACGGATCGTCAATAGACTTTCAGGCGAAGCGCCGACGACTGCATAGTCGCCAAAGTCGATATAAAACTGGTAAGGCGACGGATTTTGCTTGCGCAGTTTTCTATATAACGTGAAAGCATCGCCCTGGTAATCCGCAGACAAACGCTGCGACAATACCAACTGGAACACTTCTCCTTTGCGGATTTCCTGTTTGGCCAGTTCGACTTGTTCGCGGAACCGTTCAGCCGTCGTTGCGGAATGGAAATTCAATGTTTCCGGCTGGTCGCCCGGTTCTTTCTCCGCTGCCTGCTCAAGCTGCTCTGCGATTTCATCTGCGCGCCCTTCAAATGAAATGACCGTCACATCATGGCGGACATGATCGAACACAACAATCGTTTCGTATAGCTGCAAATGGATGTCCGGCATGTTCAGGCTGTCTTTACGGGCGCTCTCGACCGGCTCATACGCCGCGATGGCGTCATAGCCGATATAGCCGATCGCCCCGCCGGTAAACGGCAAGCCTTCTATATCACGATCGTCTTTCGGCATCAATTCCTTGATTCGCTCAAGCGGGCGCCCTTGTTCTATTGAACGCTCACCCCTCCGATAATCGACCACTTCCAACTGGTCCTTCAATCCGATAAATGCTTTTGACGGATCCGCCGCAATAAATGAATACCGGCCGCTTGCACTCGTTTTCAGCGAGCTCTCGAGCAGGCATTTGTATGGCCCTTGCAAACGATGGAACACCATGATCGGCGTCAAGCTATCTCCTTCTACTTTCTTGATCTGTACATCTCTTCTCATCTCGGCTCAACTCCTCTTTCTTTTGGGCACCACCGGTTCAATACAAAAAGCCCCCTGCACGAAATAAGATCATTTCGTACAGAGGACGGATCGACCGCGGTGCCACCTCATCTTGAAGCTCTCAGCTTCCACTTGAACCCCAATAACGCGGGGCAGACGGGCCTTCTTTTCAGATGGCCACTCATAAGTCCATTCACGCAGGTGCCACACCGGTTTCCAGCTGTCCCGGCTCTCTGTCAGAAGCTATCCATGCGCTACTTTTCTTATTCAACGTTTTTTTATGTGGCGCTTTGTATCCGCAGTCCTGTAAAGTTGCCGCGCAATTAAAAGCTTGTGACCATCTTATGGAATTCAGAGCCGTCTGTCAACTGAAAGCAAACGCTTAATTTAGATAATTCTGTATTTATAAGAAGATTTGGGTTATAAATATAGTAGAAGAATGTTTCTAAAATCGAAGGGGGTATCTGAAAATGAAAAACAGACTTTGGCTGGCAACAGGAACAGTAGGACTCGGGCTTATACTCGGCGCTTGTGCAGGCGAAAGCGGAGGCGGTGATTCTTCTTCTGAGAGCGGCGACGCGACACAGATCAGCTTTATGCACTGGCGCGGAGAAGACAAAGCCGTACTCGACGAAATCATTGCCGATTTCGAAGAAGCGAACCCTGATATTCGCGTAGAGCAGAACATCTATCCGTCCGACCAATACCAGGCGACGGCACAGCGCATGCTGCAGGAAGGTTCGACAGGAGACGTTTTCACTTCTTTCCCGGGCGCACAATTTGAATCGATACAAAGCGCCGGCTTTTTTGAAGACTTGAGCGGAGAAGAATTCGTCTCGAATTTTGACGAAAGCCTGATCGCTGTCGGCCAGAAAGACAACACGCAATATGCCCTGCCTTATCAGCTAGTGTTCAATATGCCGGTCTATAATAAAGGCATGTTTGACGAACTCGGCCTTGAAGTGCCGAAAAGCTGGACGGAATTCCAAGAAATGGCCGATACCTTGCTAGAAAATGACATCACGCCAATTGCGTTCCCAGGCGCTGACATCGGGCCGAACCAATTCATGAACAGCATGATGATGAACAATGCACCGGATGAAGATGTCTTCGCCAAACTCCAAAACGGCGAAGAATCCTTAACGAATGAATGGTGGGTTAAGACACTCGAAGACTTTAAGCTTCTAGCGGATAAAGGCTATATCCAGGACGATGCACTCGGCACCAACCAGGATTCCGCGATGGCCATGGTAGCGAACGAGGAAGCAGCCATGCTTGCGACCGGTTCCTATCACATGAATTCCCTGCTCGACTTGAACCCGGACCTTGAACTCGACTTGCTTGCCCCGATTACAGTGGAGGAAAGCGAAGCTACTTATGAAGGCATCAATACAGCGACATTCATGCTGGCCGTCAACAGCAATTCCGAAAAGAAAGACCAGGCGAAAGCGTTCATCGACTATTTGAGCCAGCCGGAAGTGGCTTCCAAATACGCCAATGAAACCGGACAGCATTTGACTGTCAACGACGTCGAATACGAGTCTGAAGCCTTGCAAAACACCTCGTATTGGATCGACGAGCGCAATACGCGTTTCCAGCCGCGCTTTTTGATCACCAACGCCCAAATTGAAGATGCGGTCCTCAGTTCAATCGAAAACGTTCTTGGGGGCGAAGATCCAATGGCGGCCGCTGAAGCAGCCCAGCAAATCGTAGAAGAAAACAGGGAATAACAAGTCCATGAGAATCTCCAAATCCATTTACCTGTTCTTTCTTCCGGGGCTAGTCCTATACAGCTTGTTCTTTTTGTATCCAACCATCAGCGCCCTTTTTTATTCCTTTACCGACTGGGACGGCTTAAGCACCGCCTTCCAGTTTGTCGGCATCGATAATTACACCCGGGCATTTACGGGCGATTCAATTTTCCAGAAAACGATCGGCAATAACTTGAAGTTCATGCTGACGGTCGTCGTGTTCCAGACGCTTGTCGCACTTGCTTTCGCGCTGATCGTCATCAAGAACACGAAAACGAATGTGTTTCTCCGGGCGCTTTACTTTTTCCCGACCATTCTTTCTTCAGTATCGGTCGCCTTCATCTGGGCGTTCATCTACGATCCGTCGATGGGCATCCTGAATCAAGTGCTCGAGCTCATCGGCCTTGATTTCCTGGCACAAAACTGGCTCGGCAATTCCAATATCGCGATTTATTCGCTGGCCATCACGCAAGTGTGGTTCCATGCGGGACAGATGCTGATCATCTTTGTCGCTGGGCTTCAAGCCATTCCAGAGGAACTGTATGAAGTGGCAAAAATCGAAGGCGCCAGCAAGTGGCAGACGTTCAAAAGCGTTACTTGGCCGCTGCTTGCACCTTCCGCCACCATTGTTGTCGCCTATACGACGATTCAGTCGTTCAAAGCCTTCGACTTGGTCTTTGCGATGACCGGCGGCGGGCCTAATAACTCCACTGAAATTATCGCGACGTATATTTACGATGTCGCGTTCAAGAGCTATCAATTCGGCTACGCTTCTGCGATTTCCATCATTTTCATGGTCATCATCGCATTGATCACTTACCTGCAGTTCAAGGCCTTGCGCTCAGACCGCGTATCTTACTAGAAAGGAGGCGGCAATTTTGCTGTTCAGGAAATTCTCACTGCTCATCTATGCGCTGCTGATCCTGATTCCGTTAGTGGTCGTCCTGTTGACGTCCGTTAAAACACTTCAGGAAACATTCCGTGACCCGCTCGGCTTACCGGACGGCGGCTTTAAATTCGATAATTATGTCGCGATATTCCAGGAACAAACCATGGCGGGCTATTTTCTCAATAGCACCATCGTCACCTTATTCTCGGTCTCGTTCACTCTGCTGCTCGCCGCGATGGTCGCATTCGGCATTACGCGCATGAATAATTGGATCGGCAATGTGCTGTTCGCCGTGTTCACGCTCGGCATGATGGTACCGGCACAAGTCATCATGGTCCCGCTTTATTCACTGATGCTGGACCTCGGGCTGACGAATAGCCTTCTTGGGCTGATTCTCGTCAACATTTCCTCGACCTTGCCGATTGCCGTATTCATCCTGACCGGCTTTATGAAAACTTTACCGAAAGAATTGTTTGAAGCTTCGACGATCGACGGGGCCGGCAATTGGAAGATGTTCACGAAAGTGGCCATTCCGTTATCCTTGCCTTCCATCTCGGCTACCGCGATTTTTCTGTTCGTCATGCACTGGAACGACCTTTTATACCCGCTCCTGTTCATCACGGACAATGCCTACAAAACCTTGCCACTCGCACTTCTTGAGTTTCAAGGGCAATATTCCACCAATTATCCGATGCTGTTCACAGGCGTCATCATCGCCTCAGCGCCGATGGTCGTCGCCTATGTCTTCCTGCAGCGCTACTTCGTCGCAGGCATCACAGCCGGCGCCGTCAAAGGATAACAAAAAGCCTCCGGAATTTTTCCGGAGGCTTTTCTAGAGTATTGAAAAACTCTATAATCTTCTATAAATGAAAAGAATGTGACATTATTCCACATTTAAAAATCAAAGAACTATCTAAGTATTTGGAGAAGCGTTCGCTCGACTCCAGTGGATCAGCGAGACGACCGAGACCCCGCAAGGCGCAAAGCGACTGAGGAGGCTTGGGCGCGAGCCCACGGAAAGCGAGCGATAAGCTTCGGA
>NZ_JAPEHT010000188.1 GCF_028823615.1 Planococcus sp. A6 | reverse complement strand
ATCCCGCATCTTTCATAATCCACACATACGGCCTTTCCGGCAAAACTTCTTCCAACTCACGGATCAATTCCAACAGCTCCCGGGTGAATGACTCGTACTCATCCGGCGGCGACACCACTTTCAACAACTTGATGAGCGAAGCCGTCGTCCCACGAGTGATATAGCCTTTTTCCTGATGCAGTTGCGCTTCGAGTTTCTCCAGTTCAAGCGGTGACCTTAACCGGAACGAATACAGCACTTCTTCATGCGCTGCCTTATTGCGGAACGGGAACGCGATCGACAGGATCTCATTGAGTTCCGCTGCACTCAGTGTGATGCCGTGTTCGCCTGCGTCGTCTGCAAAATCCTGCGCGATGCGCGTGCGCAAGTCTTGGTCGATGACCGTATAAAAGTTCGTAATCTGGCCGAGCGATAGGAAATTGACCAGAACCCACAGCGGCAAGTTCTTGTGCTTTTCGTAAAACTCGCGGAGCTCTGGGTAGCGCACGCGGTGGCGCTTTCTGTGGCTTTCGATCAAATTATTGAGTGTTGCCGTGATACGGTCACGCTCATGGAAATGGATGTCGTCCGGGCTGTAGTTCTGGTTGTCTAGGAAGCTGTCGACTTCTGGGAAGCGTTCGGAAAAACGGTACGCGAGCTTGGATTTGATGCTGCGCTCGAACTTCAGTAATTCCCCGAGCACCAGCAAACGCAGGTTGCGGTCGAATTGGTACAGCGCGAGAATATGACCGAACGTCGTCCCAGCTTCGTACAGTTCTTCACCGTACGGGTTTTTTGTCTCATCGCGCTCAAGGAACGGTTCCTTGTAGCCGTCGATGAGCGCGTAATAATTGTCGCGCGATAGCACGCGTCTTGCGGCCGCTTCGTCTTCTACAATGAGTCCACGGCTTTTCAAGATCGCGAGCTGTTCGTCATGCGTCGCAAAGCTTTTCATGTCTACCTCTCCCTGTTTAGTCATCGCTGAACAATTCGCTGGCAATGGACGCTGCGTCTTCCTCATCTTCCATCATGACCGCCGCGGATAAATTGCCGACTTTCGGGTCGTAGCCGATGAACCAGCCCATGTCGCCGTCATCGGTTTTGATGACAGCTGTCTTGCCGGCAAGCTCGTGGCCGTCTTCTTCTCCGGCTTTAACAAATGCCGCGCGTACCATTTCCGCTTGCTCTGGGCTGAGGAGCTCTTGCTTCAAGTTTTCTTCCTCTGCGTCTCCTAAAAGAATCGGTTTTTTCATTTCGCCGTCAGCTAAAAAGGTGCCGTACATAGCTGCGGCATGAAGGATGTTGACGCGCACTTGGCTCTGTCCGGAGGCGGAACTCGCGAGTTGTCCTTCCGATCCGAACGTGCCGCTTTCCGAAATTTGCGAAGCCGCGAGCGGCACCGGATAATCGAACGCCGCGCCGAAGCCGAATTCATTCAAACCTGTTAAGAAACTATCGTTTTGCATATTGGTCGCTTGGATCGCAAAGTAGATGCTATCGGAATGGACGAGTGCTTTTTCCAAGTCGATCGGGTTTTTAACACCCGGATTCGGCCGGGTGATGCGGAAATCGTTCCAAGACGGGTATTTCTGCCATGTCTCTCCGTCAATTTCGATGCCTTCCGCCGGATCCAGCGTCCCTTCTTTCATGGCAACGGCCGCCGTGATTGGCTGCATCACGTAAGACGGCGGATAAGTCGCAGCCGCCCGGTTGAAGAACGGCTGACCGGGATCATCCGTGAGTTCGCGGAAACGGCTTTCCTTAATTCCTGGAATGAAATCATTCGGGTCGTAAGCTGGCGAACTGACCAAGACATGCGTCTCTCCTGTGTACGGATCGACCGCAGCAGCAGTGCCCGGTTCCCCGCCCATTTCCTGGTAGACTTCCTGCTGCAGATCGGCGTCGATCGTCAGTGCAATCGTTTCGCCGGCTGCCGAGGAGTTATCGACGGCGGTGATTGTTTCGTTTTGTGCCGTCTTTTCAATCAAGATCTTGCCGCCACGTTTTCCGCGCAACTCGGTTTCGAAAATCTCTTCCAAGCCTTCGCGCCCGACGATGTCGCCTTGGCCATAGCCTTGCCCGCTGCGCTCTTCCAGTTGTTCAGCGGTGATCGGCGCGATATAGCCGGTCAAATGCGCCATCGATTCGCCGTATGGGTAATCGCGCATCGTCACTTTCGTGCGTTTCGTGCCGGGAATCGCAAACAGCCGATTCAATTTCTCGCGGTCCGGCCCGACAGTTCCGAGCGGCACGTAATGGTGCGGCTGGACCCACGGCTTTTCGAGTTCTGCGTCAATATCTTCGACGGACAAATCCAAAAGCCCGGCGAGCCGCTCCGTGTAATCATCACGGTCAAAATTTCCCGGCACAACGCCGATCTCGTAGGCATCCGTATTGCCGGCGATGACCTTGCCATTACGGTCGACGATTTCGCCGCGCTCGGTATCGCTGATTTGCACAGATACATTATCGTTTTTTGACAGATTCGGCAAAATGAAAGATGGATCCCATTCCGCAAACCATTCACCTGCTTTGTTTTCTTTCGTCTCCTCATAGACAAAACTCAGCGTCTTGTCGAATTCGATTTTGCCGACTACGCTATCCATTGAAATCGTCATCGGAATGTCCGCCGGCTCGTTTTTCAGCCACGGCTCTTCGCCCAATTGCCAATCGATTTCGCGCTCCGATAAGGACAATTGCTCTTCGAGTTCTACTTGCCAGTCGATGAATGTCTCTTCGCCAAACGCCTCTTTAGCCCGTTCTGTCAGAAATTCATCGTACAGTGTTTCATATTCACCCGCTTGCCACAACTCCATAAATTGCTCTGCACGCGGTTCGGGCGATGCGACTGTCTCCGGTTCCGCCTCTTCCGGCACCGGCACTTCCGCTTCCTCGTCTGAACACGCCGCAAGCGCAAACGCCGCGCCAATCCCGATCATCCACAGCTTTCTTTTTCCCATTGCTACCCCTCCGTCTCCTTAGCCCTTTTTACCATCTTACCCTGAAACCGCTTGCTTCAATACGGTAATTTTTGGATTAAGGACGCGAAAGCGCGAAATTGACTCGTATAATTAAGAAGAATCTCATTCATAATGAAACAAACCACCTCATCTTCCGTATAATTAAGGAAGAAAAGGAGGCCATTTATGTTCGCTGAAATGAAATCGCGTTATTTGATTCTCTTCACTATCCTCGGCGTCATCTCGACCTTGATCATTTTCATGCTGATCGGCGCGGATCCCGTGACGACCGAAATCGCGGTGCAGATTGCCTTTTATATTGTTGTCCCGTACTTTTTCTTTCATTATTATTGGAGCAAGAACCCCGATTGGTCGTTCAGTGAAGTCTTGACTACCAAAGGCATCAAGCCATGGCTTCCTGGCATACTGGGCATGGTGCTCGTGTCGATTGCGTTTTCGCTGGCGATGTTCTGGCTGCAGCTCGCGATTCTCTATCCAGCGTTTCCATGGCTTGCGGAATTATTGCTCGCGCCGATCGAAACGCCGGGTGGTGTCGGATATGAATATTTCACGTTGCTGACGCTCGTGATCTTTGCGCCGATCGTGGAGGAATTCGTCTTCCGCGGCGTGTTCTTGACACGCTTCGCGGCGAAAACTTCGATGTGGGGCGGCATCTTGATTTCGAGTTTATTGTTCGGCGTATTGCATCTCGATTTTGTCGGCGCGTTCTTGTTCGGCATCATCGCGTCGCTATTGTATTTGCGCACCGGCAATTTATTGCTGCCGATCCTGTTCCATATGCTCAATAATGCGCTGGCGGCGTTATCGATTTATGTGCCGATCGACGAGTTTTTCGCAATCGATTGGTTTATCGTAACGACGGCTGCCGATATTGAAGCGAAAGCGGTCGCCAATATGATCATCATGGCTATCAGTACGCTGCTCACGGCTTGGATCATCTACCGGCTCGCCAAAGGCTTGAAGGACAAAGCGCATAATCACAACCTCGCTGAACCCTTGCCAGAAAGCGACGTGCAGTAAAGAAAATTGTCGATGATCTGTCACGCCCCGTTCATATAGCGTTTATATTCATGCGGTATGATACAGTCATACGAACTCAGGGATGTTCCAGCGGCCCAGTTTGCCGCGGGGCCCTAAAGCTATAGGAGGATTTTCATGAATAACACAGCTACACCCCGCAACAATTCTTTAGAGAAAAAATGGAGCTTGCGCTTGATCCAGTTTTCGGCCATCTTCGGATTTATCGGGACCTATCTCGGATCGCATATGGCGGGACAGATGGATTATGCGCTGCGCCCGATCCACGCACATATTTTGCTCGTCGGCTGGCTATCGGTTTTTGCCTGGGGCGTGTTCTACCGCTTGTACACGGTCAAGTACAAAAAGCTCGTCACCATTCACGGCTTTCTCGCGATGATCGGTGCAGTCGGATTAACCGCCGGCATGTGGTTCTATAATTTGAATCCGTTTAATATGAACGATACTTTCGTTTTGATCTTCTTCATTGCAGGCGGCACAATTTTGCTGCTCGCGTTCTTATTGTTTGCGGTCATCACGTTCTTGACGGAAAAAGACTGATAAA
>NZ_JAPEHT010000187.1 GCF_028823615.1 Planococcus sp. A6 | reverse complement strand
TATATGACGCTCGCCTCTTCGTCGTTCCGGACGACGCAAGTATTTGTCGCGATCTTATTGATCATGTGTTTGAGCATGCTATTTTTTGTAGCAATTGTGTTACTCGAAAAGCGGGTCATCCGCTGGAAAACGAGTGGGGGAGGGAATCCGAATGGCTGAATTGGCGATTGAGCAATTGACGAAAAGCTTTGACGGGACCGAAGTGCTGAAAGAGTTATCATTGAATATAGCAGACGATGAATTTGTCGCCGTGCTTGGCCCTTCCGGCAGTGGCAAAAGCACGTTATTTCATTTAATTGGTGGGCTTTATGAGCCGGATGCAGGAACCATTCTATTGGGCGGCGAGAACATCAACGGCCAAAAAGGCTCCGTCAGCTATATGCCGCAAAGCCCGTCGCTGCTTCCGTGGCGCACCGTTCTGGACAATGTTTTGTTAGGGGCTGAAATCGCTAGACATAAAGATCAGCAAGCAGCCATTCAAATGATGGAAAAAGCAGGACTGGCAGGTTATGAGCAATCGTATCCGCATCAATTGTCCGGCGGCATGAAGCAGCGCGCCGCCTTTATCCGCAGCCTATTGAGCCCGCAGCCTCTTATTTTGCTGGACGAGCCGTTTTCCGCACTCGATGAATTCACCCGTTCAGAAATGCAGAAGTGGCTCCTTGATATTTGGCAGCATAATAAACGCTCGATTCTTTTCGTCACGCATAATATAGAAGAAGCTTTGTTTCTCGCAGACCGCATTCTTGTGTTATCGGAAAAACCTGCGCGTGTCGTTGCTGAGTTTAAAGTGGGTTTCGCGAGGCCGAGAGCAGAAGACATCACTTTGACAGAAGAGTTTCTGCAATACAAGAAGGACATTTATAAAGTACTGAAGAAAGAGGAACCAAAATAGAGATAGAGAAGGCCGCTGAGATTTCTCGGCGGCCTTCTCTATTCCCTTGGTGAATTTTTCTCTTCGTTTGGATTGTTTGTTATCCATTTCCGTAATAGGCGATTGAATTTTGTTGCTTGCTGAATTGGCCAATCATGTCGAACGCCTGGAATAAGCATTCCGACCGCATTCGGCATGACAACAGGAGCCATTTTAGTCGAAGCGATTATGGCGCGCGATTCGTACTCTCCAGCCGCAAACAGTGCGGGCTTGCAGAAAGAACTATACGATGCATCGAGACGGAAGCGAATGATTTCCTTAAATATGGCTTCATATGTCTCGCGCGTTAGCAGTTGATAATTGGAGATGAAGTCAGGGATCTTTTGAGGTGGCAGGCGATAACGTTCGCGGGCCATCTTTTTGAGATGCGATGTATTGTGTATGTTCCGCTGCACAGCGCGTGATTGCAGTTTCAATAAAAATCCGTAACGCAACGGCTGGGCCGTGATGCCGCTAATAAAGAGGCTCAATACTTTTTCTGGGAAATGCTTAGCCAATTCCAAGGCGACATGGCCTCCTAAAGAAAGTCCCACTATATGCACAGCTCGATCCTTAATAACTTGATGGACAATTTGTTCGGCACTATCCGCTAAACTGACCCAAGGTATCGCGACACTTTTTCCGTGTCCAGGCAAATCAACCATAATTAATTGGCGATCGGAAAATGCGTATTCTTGTTGCCACCATATCCAACTGCTTGCGCCAAGCCCGTGGATGAAGAGTATGGGTTCCGCTTCAGTAAACGTGGACTCTGAGTAAGCGATCATATTAGACACTCCTCGGTTTCTTTTTTTAAAACCAATCGATCAAATGCTTCATTCCTTAGAAATGCGGCAGATTTTTTAGGGTCTTGAAGTGATCAAATAGCGCAGTAGGGTTTTAAAACGGTGACATAAAGCATAGTGGTTTCATCATTCCCCAATTTCAAAGTGTTTATTGTTTTATAGAAATACAATTTTTAATCTAAGCGAAATCGGAACTGAGCGTTTGGAGTATAGATTGCCAATATGCTCAAAAATAAACCTAATTCAAGCGATAAAAAGTGAGTTCCGTCGAATGAGAAAAATGATAAAATATTATCAAAATACTTTTCGGGAGGGGCAGCGATGGATACGTGGTTTGGTGCAAGATCCGATTATCCGTTAGAGCTTTTTTCCATCAGCCATCTAATCGTATTGGCAATCGCCTTAACAGGATTCCTGTGCCTGATCCTTTTGAGAGATAATTTAGCCGCTAAAGATGCCTTGTTCCACCAATTGCGCTGGCTGCTGTTTCTTGTGCTGCTCATCTCTGAAGTGTCCTATCAGTATTGGGCCGTCAGCCACGAGTATTGGAGCTTCGATCGTTATATGCCGCTTCATTTATGCGGTGTCGCTTCTATCACCGCCATGATCGGCTTAGTGACTTTGCATCCATTTTGGATCCGCTTGTCTTTCTTCCTCGGCATCGTGCCCGCGGCTTTGGCACTGGTGACGCCGGATATGCCTTATGATTACCAGCATTACCGGTTTTGGAAATTTTTTGTCCATCATACCGCCATCGCCTGGGCAAGTCTGTTTTTGGCTTTGGCTATGCCAAACGCACTCACATGGCGTTCGGTGTTTTCGGTTTATGGCATTTTGCTCGTCTATGCCGCGTTCATCGGGTTTTGGGTCAATCCACAGACAGGGTCGAATTATCTTTACCTGTCGCAGCGGCCATCTACCGTCTCACCCTTGGATTTCTTCGGGGACGGCGTTTGGTATTATATCAATTTATGCTTAGTTGCTTTTTTCTTATTTGCTGCTCAGTATGGGATATTCCGCTGGCTCTTTAAAAAAACAGCTTCTGAAGACAATTGAATCAGGTCATAAACTAGCTGCAGAGGACGGAAATGCTTCCGTTTCCGGCAGCTTTTTCGTTTTTCAATAGAGGACTATTTGCATATTTAGAGAATAGAAGGGGGACATAGCGAAAGGGGTGGGGGGGATGGATTGGGTAGTCGTACTGAGCTGGACATTGAACTCTTTGTTGCTGTTGAACATCGTGCTCGCGCTTGTCATCATCTTCAATGAAAGGCGGGATGCAGGGACTACTTGGGCATGGCTATTGATTTTGTTTTTCTTGCCGATTCTCGGATTTATTGTCTATTTGTTTTTCGGCAGGCATTTGACCAACAACAACTTTTACAATCTGAGCGAAGACGAACAATCTTATTACACGCGGCAAGTCGAATCACAAGTCCAGCGCATACAGACAGGGGAAGCGGAGTATGATGAAGAGCTGTTGAACAAATATGAGCAATTGCTGATTATGAATTTGCGGTCGTCCAAATCGCTCGTCAGCTTCTACAACGAAACCCGTATATTCTCTGAAGGCAACGAGAAATTCGACACAATGATCCAAGACATCAGCAACGCGCAGGAAGAGGTCAATGTCCAATACTACATCATCAAACGGGATGCGCTCGGCCAGCGGCTTTTCGATGCCTTGCTCGAGCGTGCCAAGGCTGGAGTTAAAGTCCGGCTCCTTTATGATGCCGTCGGGTCCAAGAGTTTGAAGCAGTCGGATTTTAAGGAATTGATCGAGCACGGGGGCGAAGTGGAAATCTTTTTCCCGTCCAAATTGGGCATCATCAATTTCCGCATCAATAACCGCAACCACCGGAAAGTGTGCATCATTGACGGGAAAATCGGCTATATTGGCGGGTTCAATGTCGGGACGGAATATTTAGGTGAAGTGGAGAAATTCGGCTATTGGCGCGATGTCCATTTGCGCATAGAAGGAGACGTCGTCCATCATATCCAGGACCGTTTTGTCTTGGATTGGAATTATGCCAACCAGTATAAGAGCCGCGATGACATTTTCTGCTTTCCCACGCATCAAATCAAGAACTTCTCGCCGATGCAAATCGTCACGAGCGGGCCGAATTCCCACACCGAGCATTTGAAAAACATGAAAATCAAAATGATCTCTTCGGCAAAGCGCGAAATCTACATCCAGACCCCATATTTCATTCCGGATAAAAGCTTTATGGACGCCTGTAAAATGGCCTTGCTGAGCGGTGTTAAAATGAATATCATGATTCCAGGAAAGCCTGACCATCCCTTTGTCATGTGGGGGTCCTGGTCGTTCCTGGGCGAATTGCTCGATTACGGGGCGGACGTCTATTTATACGATCGTGGTTTTTTGCACTCCAAGACGATGACCGTGGACGGTGAGATTTCAACTGTCGGGACCACAAATCTGGATGCCCGCAGCTTCCGCTTGAATTTCGAAATCAATACGCTGGTGTTCAACCGCCGGATTGCGCTGGAACTCGAGTCTTTGTTTGAATCGGATACAGCCGATTGCCGCAAATTGACGAAAGAGCTCTACGCACAGCGTGACTGGACCATCAAGCTGCGCGAAGGTTTTGCCCGCCTGCTTAGCCCGATTTTATAATTTGTGATAGTTACGTGTGGAATGTGGGTTGAAGAAGTCTACTAATCCAGTACGAATTAAAATAGAATTGTTTTTTCTACATTCAAAATTCAATGATCTATCTAAGTATTTGGAGAAGCGTTGGCTCGACTCCAGTGGTAAAGCGAGACGACCGAGACCCCGGAAGGCGCCTAGCGGCTGAGGAGGCTTGGGCGCGAGCCCACGGAAAGCG
>NZ_JAPEHT010000186.1 GCF_028823615.1 Planococcus sp. A6 | reverse complement strand
CTTCCTACAATTCGTCTGTGTGCACAAGCATCAAACAACCCTGTAGCTCTCCATCTGCAAGGTGCTGCAAATGACAGTGGCATTCCTGTTCGAAATGCCCCCAATCGCCGCCCCTTGACCCGGAGACGGTAATTTCGGCAAGCTTCCCTTTCGAATGTGGTCTACGCGGTCAAACTCGCACATTCTACTGATGAAGGCTGCAGCCTCTACCCATCGATATCTAATTCATAAAAAGCATAGCCCAAAAAGCACACGAAATCAACTAACAGTCCATTTTGAATGTTCCTTCTATTTAACGGTTTTCATTCGGAAATAATCACCAAAGACATCACGCAGGAACTCGGGCATGAAATAACTCTTCGGTGCACGCTTCAAGGCAGGGAAAAAATAGCCGAATGTGAACAGGTCGAGCGTCGCGAGCCGGTAGATGCGGTCCGGATCGGCTGGCTTGCCCCCCACCATCAATTGGTGATTGTGCATGTCCATCCCGCAATGGATCATCCGCCCGAATACCGCGCCACGAAAGCCCATGCCTTTGAGCTCAAGTTGCGGCCAGTCTTCGTTCAAGGATTGGAGATAAATTTCCTTTAGTTCCGCGCCGCTGAGATCGATGACGCATGGATTGATCGGATGCGGAAGCATGCGGTGGAAATCGTAGCGTGTCATCTCCCCTTGCGGCATATCCTCCATGAAAATACCGGCATTGAACAATCCGCAATCCGCCGAAGCAAACGACACCAGGGCATCGCCAAACAGCTCTGCCATGGGTGACGGTTTGAACCATTCCGCTTTCAAATGATGGTCATTGTAGAAAACCGTCTCTGCCATTTGCTGCTTGCCGACACCGACCAAGTAGTCATTGAACCCTTTATCGGCTTCTGGCAACTGGTCGGTCTCGATCACTTCCGCTGTCATCTTACGTGTCGTTATATCAATTTCAATATGGCCGATATAATAGCCGAACTTGCCGGCAGCACCAAGCAAGGTCCCGCCGATTTCTTTTCCTTGGTGGAATAAATGATGGGTATGCGCCCCCAAGATAATATCGAGTTCGGGGCATTCTGCTGCTAACAGTTCATCTTCCCTGATGCCAAGATGAGACATACAAATGAGAAAATCGACCGACCCGCGGATTTCTGCGGCTTCACGCTTGATCGCTTCTCTGCCGCTCGTTACTTGCCAGCCGAGACGACGGTAAAACGGTGTGAACTCTGCCGTTGCAGCAACAAGCCCAATTTTCACTCCGTCATTCGTCACGATAATCTGATTTGCGCTTGCCCATTCTGGCTGCTTGCCGTCTAAGTCCAATAAATTAGCGACCACGACAGAAAAATCAGCCTGTACATATAATTCGTCCAGTTCAGCTTTGGACAGCGTAATGCCCTCGTTATTGCCGATGGTCACTGCATCATAACCGGCTTCATTGAGCAACTGGACATTGCCTTTGCCAGCCGTGCCTTCTGTAAAAGGATGCGAGCGGTCAGCGTGGTCCCCGATATCGAGCACTAAACACACATCGCCCGCTTCTTCATGCCAGCGCCTGCGCTCCGTCAGCAAGGATTGGATACGGGGCCAGTGCGCAAAATGGCTATGCAGATCGTTCGTATGATAAATATGGATGATTTCACTCATGTCAAACACCTCATTATGAACTGAAAATTCCTTCGTAAATCGAGCGGAGCCCGAGTAATAATAATGCGAGCCGCAGCACGACAACCAGAGTCTCGGATTTGATGCTGCGGTTCAGCCTCGCCCCGATCTTCGCTCCAATATATGCTGAAGGGATGATGGCCAAGGTATAGATCCACGGGACATTGCCGAGTGAAATATGCGTGATGGAATTGACGATGGCCGATAGAAAGACCATCAGCATCGACGTACCAACAGCTACGTGAGGCGGAAATAAAAATAGCAGGATCATGGCGGGAACGAGGATCGGACCCGCCGCCGATGCCGAATAGCCCGGAAGCAAAGCCGATGAAGAAGGTCAGCGCGAGCGCGAACCATATCGGATAGCCGTAGACGTATTCTTGATCGGTTTTGCGGTCATAGAAACTTTGCTTTTTGCCGTTATCGACAAACCAGCTCACCGCCTTCAAGCGATCCCTGAGCAACAGAAGCAGCGATAAGAACACCAATAGCAGGCCAAAATATAATTGAAAGGACGGTACATCCAGACTGCGGTTGACGAATGCACCTAAAATGGTTCCAGGCGCACTGCCGAGAAAGAAAATGAAACCGCTCCGGTAATCGACAGTACCAACTTTCATATAGGCAATCGTCGAAGACAAACCGGTGAAAATCATCATGACGACCGAGAGACCGACTATCTGTTGAGGCGATAAGTCTGGAAATAAACTGACCGAGGAGCTGAGGAACAACAGCACCGGCACCAAGATGACGCCACCGCCAAGCCCGATGAGCGCTCCGACGATTCCTGAAGCAAGCCCGGTCACTAGAAGGATCAGGAATACCATCAGAACCCGCCTTCGAACAAGTCGAGCTGTTTCGGGGACAAGCCTTCGAAATGCAAACCATTCAATTCCTGAAACTGTTTCGCATCGCCCGCTGCATGCCCGCCTGAATTATTGTTGAAAATCACATATACCTGCTCTGCCTGTCGTTCAAGACGCTTCACGGCTCGGCTGATTTCTTCTAGTTCCTCACGGTTATAATCGTATAGATAACGCACTTCCCGCCATTTTTCAGCATTGCCGGGATTCAGCCAACCGTGGACATTGCGCCCGTGCAGACGCAGCAGCACCTTGTCTTTGCGGCTGGATTCCGGAACAAGCGGGATCGAACCATCCCCCGCTTGCGGTTCATCACAGACCGAATGGATCAACCCGTTTTCGCGGAGGAATTCCAGCGTTTTTTCTTTCATGCCGTCCGCATACCAGGACTGATGGCGGAATTCGATCGCCAAGTCGAATTCCTGCAATTCGCCGATAATGGCGCGGATTTCATCGACATGATCTTTTTGGCAGTCGAACCACGGCGGAAACTGCAACAGCACCATCGCCAGCTTGCCCGCTTCTTTCAGCGGCCTGACAGACAATCTGTAAGCTTCGAACATCTCCTCGCGGGTCTCGAATGGATTTTCCCCGCGCTGATGCCCGGTCATGCCCTGATATGCTTTTACGACAAATTGGAAATTGTCCGGCGTCTCGCGAATCCACTTGCTGATATTGCGCTCAGGCTGGACTGCATAAAATGAAGAATCCAGTTCCACAATCGGAAAATGCGCACTGTAATCGACCAATTTATCCTTTTGTTTCGACCCGGGGCTATACACATCTGGATGGTCTCCCCAGCCCGTCAATCCAACATAAATCATCGCCCTGCCTCCATTTTCGTTATTATTTTATGATAGCATAGAACAAAACAGGCGTCCTTTTTGAGATTCGCGAAAGCAATGCCAGGCGAAGCCCCCTATTCCCCGCATGGTTACAATCGCATATCAAGCCATTTATCAGGAGGTTTTTGGAAATGAAAAAACAATGGGACACAGATGCCCTCATCTCACGCTTTGAAGACAATCGCAACCCTGAGCTTGCCGCTCCGATGGCCGCTTATATGAAACACCACTTCCCATTTTTAGGAATTCAGAAACCTCTTCGTACCGCGTTAATGAAAGAGCATCTATCCGCCTTTCTGCTCCCTGAAAAAGCACAATTGAAGTCCATCGTCCACACATTGTACGCACTGCCGGAACGTGAATATCATTACGCGGCCATTGAATTGCTGGAACAAGCGAAAAAGGAACTAACTCCAGGCGACTTGCCGTTTTTACGCCTGCTGATCGAATCCAATTCCTGGTGGGACACTGTCGATACCATTGCCCCGAAACTCGTCGGTCATATTGTATTGCTCGACCGAACAACCACTGCCCCGCTCCTTGTTGAGTGGGCACATGCGGAAAACTTATGGACCCAGCGCGCTGTCATTTTGCACCAACTGAAATTCAAACAACAGACCGACACAAAACTGCTCGGCTCCATCATCTCTCTACATGCCGAATCTCGCGAATTCTTCATCCAAAAATCCATCGGCTGGGCTTTGCGGGAATATGCAAAAACCGATTCCGTTTGGGTCTTGGACTTCGTCTCTACACATACGCTTCAGCCACTGAGCAAGCAGGAAGCTCTAAAACACATAAAAAAATAAGCTTTGGCATCCATTAAAGGTCGCCAAAGCTTATTTTTTCAATTGGGCTGCAGGCTCTTAGAATAACCCACCGAGCCCACCGCCACCGATTTTGGATTTAGCGAGATCCATCAATTCGTTCTTCTCGTTTTCATCGATCTTGCCGTCATCGTATGCTTGCTTGACTTGAGTGATGATTTCTTTCGCTTCTCCCATATCAGCGTTGCTGATTTTCTCTTTTAACGCGTCAAAAGTTTGGCTCATTAGAAAAATCCCTCCTCAAATTTTGCTTCACCATTTGTATACCCTTAGGAAAAGCAGTAAAACGAAGTTCATGCAAACGAGGAATCCACTCCTCCAAAACGGCATAAAAAATC
>NZ_JAPEHT010000185.1 GCF_028823615.1 Planococcus sp. A6 | reverse complement strand
GCGCTTCCGTTTCCCGCGTCAGCAACGTCGCCAAGTTCAATTCCATCACGATCGTTTCTTTCAAATCGCGTTTTTTCTGCTCGGACGGGTGCAAGGTGCCAATAACGCCGATGCGCTTGCCATCGAGCAGGATAAATGCCGTTCTGCCTGGATGCAAACCGTCCATTTCGCCGCGTTCAAATGACAGTTCTAGGCCCAGCTTTTCAGCCAGCCCTTCCACGATGCCTTTTGCTACGAAAAAGTCGACAGCTTTCTTTTCGCCCTGCCAGCTATGGTCGAGCCACAGTCCCGTCATGACGATCGCCAAATGCTCTTGTTCATCGAGCAATTCATCCTGGCCTTTCAAGAACACCGAACCCGTTTCATACAAAGCTGCCGAATCAATGCGGCGCGCCGTATTGTATGAAAGCGATTCGAGCAGATGAGGCAATAAACTTTGGCGCAAAATGCTGCGCTCTTCGCTCATTGGCATCAACAGACGGGTCGTTTCCGTCGGCTCCAGTGCAAATTGCGTCGCTGCAGCTTCCGAGGTCAAGGAATAGGTCGTAGCCTGGAGTAAGCCAGCTCCTTCAAGGAAATGGCGTGTGATGCGGCGTTTCGCCTGGTAAGGGCTCAATCCGCCAGGTGTCGCATCGGTACGCGGCAAAGTTGCCGGAATCTCATCGTAGCCGTAAAGACGTGCGATTTCCTCCACGACATCTTCTTCGATCTGGATATCTTGTCGGCGTGTCGGCACTTCAATGATCAATTGATTATTCGCCGCTTCCGTGTTGAACTTCAAGCGGCTGAGGATATCGAGCATGTCCTCAAGACGGATCTTCATGCCGAGGCGGCTATTGATGAAGTCTGGAGAAACTTTGACAACGCGCTCTTGTTTATCGAGCTGGTCGAAGATGAGCGATCCGGCAAGCACTTCGCCTTCCGCCAGTTCAGCCAATAATTGGGCAGCACGTTCCGCAGCCGGGATGACGCGGTTCGGGTCGACGCCTTTTTCATAGCGTGAGCTCGCATCGCTTCTCAAGTTATGGTCTTTCGACGTACGGCGAATCGAATCGGAAGCAAAATAAGCGGACTCGATGACGACCGTTGTCGTCTCATCGCTCACTTCCGAATTTGCACCGCCCATGACACCGGCAAGTGCGACAGGGTCCGTACCGTTGGTGATGACCAATTGATGCGCAGATAAGGTGCGTTCTGTGTCATCAAGCGTTGTGATTTTTTCGCCTTCTTTTGCCTGGCGCACGGTGATGTTTCCGGAACCAAGGGAATCATAGTCAAACGCATGAAGCGGCTGGCCGTATTCCATCAAAATATAGTTTGTCACGTCGACGACATTATTATGCGGGCGCACGCCAGCAGCCATCAAGCGCTGTTGCAGCCAAAGCGGAGATTCCTTCACTTTAACGTTGCGCACGACTTTCGCGACATAAAGAGGATTCGCTTCTGGTGCATCCACTTCGAGCGACAGCATGCTTTCCGCACTGTCCGCAGCTTCTGTGTACTTGATTTCCGGCAAGCTAACCTCTTCTCCCAAAATGGCTCCGACTTCATAAGCGACACCGAGCATGCTCATCGCATCCGCACGGTTCGGCGTGAGGCCAAGTTCAAGGACCGTATCGTCCAAGTCCAGATAAGACAACACATCTATGCCAGGCTCTGCTTTTTCAGGCAAGACGTAAATGCCTTCTGCATAGCTTTTTGGGACAAGTTTCGTTTCAATGCCCAGTTCCTGAAGCGAGCAGATCATGCCGTTCGAAATTTCTCCACGCAGCTTCGCTTTTTTGATTTTCATGCCGCCTGGAAGCTTCGCGCCCGGACGTGCCACGATGACCGACTGCCCTTTAGCAATATTCGGTGCGCCGCAGATGATCTGGTCGATTTCCCCGCCGCCTACATCCACTTGGCAGATTGACAGTTTATCGGCTTCCGGATGCTTCACGCAATCCGTTACATAACCGACGACCAAATTCGCCAGTCCTTCCGAACGGTCAATTACGGCGTCAACTTCGATTCCTGCGCGCGTGATTTTTTCCCCGAGTTCCGCTGGGGGCAAGTCTTGTGTATTTACATATTCTTTCAACCATTTTGTCGATACTAACATAAAAGTTCCTCCTTAAAGTTCCGTCCGTTGAAATTGCGTCAAGAAACGCACGTCGTTCGTGTAGAAATGGCGGATGTCCTCGATGCCGTATTTGAGCATCGCAATGCGCTCCGGCCCCATGCCGAATGCAAATCCTGTAAGGCGCTTCGAATCATAACCGGCCATTTCCAGAACGTTCGGATGCACCATGCCGGCACCGAGAATTTCGATCCAGCCGGTCTTTTTGCAGACATTGCAGCCAGACCCGCCGCATTTGAAACAGGAAATATCCATTTCAACGGAAGGCTCCGTGAACGGGAAGAAACTCGGGCGCAGGCGTATTTCACGGTCTTCGCCGAACATCTTCTTGGCAAAGATGGACAAAGTCCCTTTCAAATCGCTCATGCGGATGTCCTCGCCAACAACAAGCCCTTCGATTTGCGTGAATTGATGCGAATGCGTCGCATCGTCATTGTCGCGGCGATAGACTTTGCCCGGGCAAATGATCTTGATCGGTTCTCCGCCTTTTGCTTCCATCGTGCGCGCCTGCACCGGTGACGTATGCGTGCGCAGCAAAATGTCTTCTGTTATATAGAAGGAATCCTGCATATCACGTGCCGGATGCCCTTTTGGCAAGTTGAGTGCTTCGAAATTATAGTAATCCTTCTCGACTTCCGGACCTTCTGCGATTTCGTAGCCCATCGAAAGGAATAAGTCTTCAATCTCTTCGACAACACGCGTCAATGGATGTGGATTACCCGTTTTCGCCGGACGCCCTGGCAAAGAAATATCGATCGTTTCGCTTTGCAGCTTTTCGTTGATCGCCTGTTCTTCCAACAGGGCCATGCGCGCTTCGAGCGACTCAGTTACTTCTGCACGCACTTCGTTTACAAGCGCGCCCATCTTCGGCCGCTCTTCCGCCGGCAATTTGCCCATGCCTTTCAGGACATCGGTGATCGGCCCCTTTTTCCCTAAATACGCTACGCGCACGTCCGTCAATTCCTTGACTGTTTGCGCTGCCTGGATTTTCTCCAATGCTTCATTTTTCAATTCCTGCAATCTTGCTTCCATTTTCTCTCCTCCTTGAACATAAAAAAGCCCCGCCCCCAAAAAGGGACGAGGCATTGATTCGCGGTACCACCCTAGTTATCGCGCGTAGGCGATCACTCCATTAAATAACGGCTCATCACCGGCTAGACTTTACGGCACTCGGCCGGTCCCCGTCTAGCAGCTCGCGGGGTGAACTTCCGGAGTTCCTGCATATCCGCGCTTTCAGTCGAGGGCGGACTTCCTTGGATGCAGGGGACTACGTACTTTTCCCGGTCAACGCTTGTTTATTTCTCTTCTATTATAATGAACTTTCGCCTGTTAATCAAACACCAGTTTTTGGAACGAGGCTATACAATAGAATTCCAGTTGCTACGGCTACGTTCAATGATTCTGCCGGGCCGTAAAGCGGCACCATGAGATTCTGGTCGGTCTGCTCGAGTAGCTGCGGCTCCACGCCGCTTCCTTCATTTCCAACGATAAGCGCGAAACGCTCTTTCGACTCCGCCTCGTACATTGGCACCGATTGGTAAAGCGCCGTCCCGTAAACCGGAATGTTGCGGCTCTTCAAGCGTTCGATCCAGTCGAACAAATCGCCTTTAACGATCGGCACCTGGAAATGAGCACCTTGCGCCGAACGCACCGTTTTCGGATTGTACGCATCCGCCGAACCTTTTCCAAGAACGACAGCGTCAATCCCGGCAGCTGCTGCGGTGCGGATCATCGTCCCGACATTGCCCGGATCCTGCACGGCGTCGATCAATAGCAGCGTCTGCCATTGCTCTTGAATGGACTCACCGTACTCCAACTGTGTGCAATGGGCGAAAATGCCTTGCGTATGCTCAGTTTCCGCAATTTCTTTGGCGATCTGCGCCGTCACTACATAAAGCTCCAGCCCTTCAATGTCCCAAGCATCCGGAATATCCGTGCCTTCTCGGACGATCAAGCCTTTGATGCCGTCTTTCTTGTTCAATGCCTCTTCCGTCAAATGAAATCCTTCGATGAGAAATTCCCCGAATTTGTCGCGCTCTTTACGGGTCGTGCTCAGTTTCTTCCAATGTTTGACGAGCGAGTTCTGCAATGATTCAATTCGTTTCATAATACGTTCACCACTTTTTCAAAGAATAGCTCCAGTATAGCATAGGGCCGATTTACGCAGTAAAGAAATCAAAGCCAAGTGCTGTCAAAATCCCGAACGCCAGCGTCCAGATACCGATACTGATGATCATCCAGACGGTCGTATTGCGCTTCGTCGCCCCTAAAGTCATGCCGATGAACGCCGCGATATGCGTGCCGATCAAGATCGGCCCTAAAAGCGACAGGCCCGGCAGCCCGTATTTGTTCCAGATGCGCACTGCGCGTTCGTTTTTCTTCGACGGCTCCTTGCCTTTTGCTTCCTGGCGCTTATCGTACCAGATGCGGAATTTGTCGAAGCCGATAATAAGCAGCATCACCGTCAGCATATTCCCTACAAATGCCGTGATCATGACCCATACCGGCGACAAGCCCCAGACAATGCCAAGCGGGATGACGAGCGCGATTTCCAACCACGGAATC
>NZ_JAPEHT010000184.1 GCF_028823615.1 Planococcus sp. A6 | reverse complement strand
ACGACCGCACAGGCGAATTGCTGTGGAGCATCCTCGCTCCGACACTCGTCTACTCTGCACAATTGCACGGCGAGATTGCAGACGATATCGTCGCCATCGACAACGCTATGAAATGGGGCTTTGGCTGGGAACAGGGGCCGTTTGAAGTGTGGGACGCAATCGGCGTCAAGCAGTCGACAGAAAAAATGGCCGCTCAAGGCTTAGAAGTACCGGCATTTGCACAAGCGCTATTGGAAAAAGGCTTTGATTCCTTCTATAAAGAAGAGAACGGCGATCTGTATTATTTCGACGGTTCAGATTACCAGCCTGTTCCGGTCAATGAAAAAGTGATCGACTTGAAACGTTACAAGAAAAAGCACGGCGTCATCAAATCGAATTCCGGCGCAAGCTTGATCGATCTTGGAGACGGCATCGCATTACTCGAATTCCATTCGCGTTCGAACGCGATCGGGCTCGATATCATGCAAATGATTAATTTCGCTGTGGACGAAGTCGAGAAAAACTTCAAAGGACTCGTCATCGGCAACCAAGGAAAGAACTTCTGTGTTGGCGCCAACCTCGGCATGATTTTGATGGAAGCACAAGACGACAATATCTTTGAACTGGATTTGACGATCCGTACGTTCCAGAACGCCATGCTGAAATTGAAATACAGCTCGAAGCCGGTTGTAGCGGCACCATTCGGCATGACACTCGGCGGCGGGGCGGAAGTCATCCTGCCGGCAGCACGTGTACAAGCATCTATGGAAACCTATATGGGCTTAGTCGAAGCAGGAGTTGGGCTCATTCCGGGCGGCGGCGGAAACAAGGAATTGTATATGAAACAATTGAAAGGCTTGCCGAATCATGTCACGGCCGACTATGTCAACTTGGCAGCAGGCGTGTTCGAATCGATCGCGACTGCGAAAGTGTCGACATCGGCAGACGAAGCACGCGAAAACAACTTCCTGAATTTCGTCGACGGCATCAGCGTCAATAGCGACCACTTAATCTACGATGCGAAGCAATTGGCATTGTCGCTCCATGATAATGGCTACCAGGCGCCGAGAAGAGAAAAAGTGCCGGTTGCAGGGGAAGCAGGCTATGCGGCGATGTTGCTTGGGGCTGAAGGTATGTTATTGTCCGGCTATATCAGCGAACACGATATGAAAATCGCCAAAAAACTGGCTTATGTATTATCAGGCGGCAAATTGCCATACGGCACGAAAGTCGATGAACAGTATTTGCTCGACTTGGAACGCGAAGCATTCCTGAGCCTGGTTGCTGAGCCGAAGTCACAGCAGCGCATGCAGCATATGCTTGTTAAAGGGAAACCATTACGCAATTGATCGCCGATTAGATAGAGGAGGAAATGATATGCGCGAAGCAGTAATTGTGGCCGGAGCCAGAACACCGGTCGGGAAAGCAAAAAAAGGTTCTCTCGCCTCGGTGCGCCCGGATGATTTCGGGGCACTCGTCGTACGGGAAACATTGAAGCGGGCTGGATATGACGGCCCCATTGATGATTTGATCATGGGCTGTGCCATGCCGGAAGCAGAACAAGGCATGAACATTGCCCGTAATATTGGGGCGCTTGCGTTTTTGTTCATCAGGCTTGCAGTCGATCGCTTATGCCGCTGAACGAATCATGGTTGGCCACGCTGAAGCGATAGTTGCCGGCGGCGTCGAATCGATGAGCATGGTGCCGATGATGGGCAATGTGCTGCGGCCGAACGCAAAAATCGCCGAAACAGCCCCGCAATATTACATGAGCATGGGCCATACGGCAGAACAAGTGGCGACGCAATATGGCGTCAGCCGGGAAGACCAGGATGCTTTTGCGGTCCGTTCCCATGAAAATGCGGCTAGGGCTATCGAAAAAGGACACTTCGTCGATGAAATCGTTCCGGTCGAAGTGATCCAACGCTATGTCGATAGCCAGAATAAATACCAGGAAAAATCATTTATGTTTGAAATGGACGAAGGGGTACGCCACGGCACATCCATCCAGACACTCAATAAATTGCGTGCGGCATTCTCGGCACGCGGCACGGTGACAGCTGGCAACTCTTCGCAGACTTCTGACGGCGCAGGTGCAGTGCTCGTCATGGACCGTGAAAAAGCGGAAGCGCTTGGCCTTAAACCAATCGCAAAATTCCGTTCATTCGCAACCGGCGGCGTTCCGCCCGAAGTCATGGGCATCGGCCCGGTCGTCGCGATTCCGAAAGCCTTGAAACTGGCCGGCCTGACGAAAGACGATATCGACGTCTGGGAACTGAACGAAGCCTTCGCTTCCCAGTCGCTTGGCGTTATCCGAGAGCTTGGCTTAGATATGGATAAGATCAATTTGAACGGAGGCGCCATCGCACTCGGCCATCCGCTCGGCGCGACAGGTTCGATTTTGACTTTGCGCATGCTCAGCGAATTGAAGCGCCAAAACAAACAATTCGGCGTCGTCACGATGTGCATCGGCGGCGGAATGGGCGCAGCTGGCGTCTTCGAAATGTTGTAAAGAGATCTTTAGGGGATACGGTTAACAGGGGATTTAAGATAAACGATAAATTGGGAGGAATGGAAAATGGAACAAGAAAAAACATTGATCAAAGGCGGAAGCTTCTTGATCGAAGATGCAGACCTATCGCGTGTGTTCACGCCGGAAGATTTCACGGAAGAGCATAAAATGATCGCCAAAACGACAGAGGATTACGTCAACACGGAAGTTATGCCTTTGGTCGAAAAGTTGGAGAACCATGAATTCGAACATTCCGTCAAGCTTCTGAAGAAAGCCGGCGAACTCGGGCTCCTTGGGGCAGACGTTCCGGAACAATACGACGGGCTCGGGCTCGACAAAATCGCGTCGGCCTTGATTGCTGAGAAAATGTCCAAAGCGGGCGGCTTCTCCATCACTCACGGCGCACACGTCGGGATCGGATCGCTGCCGATCGTATTATTCGGTAACGAAGAACAGAAAAAGAAATACTTGCCGGTTCTTGCAACAGGCGAGAAAATCGCAGCTTACGCTTTGACTGAGCCAAGTTCCGGATCGGATGCTTTGGGTGCGAAAACGGTCGCGAAACTGAATGAAGCGGGTACGCATTACGTCTTGAATGGCGAAAAGCAATGGATCACAAATGCAGGATTTGCGGATGTCTTCGTAGTCTATGCAAAAATCGACGGCGAACAGTTCTCGGCATTTATCGTTGAACGCGACTTCGGGGGCGTATCAGTTGGGCCGGAAGAAAAGAAAATGGGCATCAAATCATCTTCTACGCGCACATTGATCTTGGAAGACGCGGAAGTACCTGTGGAAAACCTTCTCGGTGAAGCAGGGCGCGGACACATCATCGCCTTCAATATCCTGAACATCGGGCGCTACAAACTGGGCGTCGGCACAATCGGCGCATCCAAGCGCGCAATGGAATTGACCATTCCCTACACGAACCAGAAGACGCCGATTTCTTCATTCAACCTGACAAAAGAGAAGTTGGCGACAATGGCCTCTAAATTGTATGCTGTTGAAAGTTCCGTTTACCGCACAGTTGGCCTGTTCGAAGACCGCATGAGTGGATTTACGGACGAGCAGCAAGCGGATGGAAAACTCGTTGCGGATTCCATCGCTGAATTTGCTATCGAATGTTCATTGAATAAATTCTTCGGAACGGAGACTTTGGACTATATCGTTGATGAAGGCGTCCAGCTCCATGGCGGCTACGGCTTTATGCAGGAATATGAAATCGAGCGCATCTACCGCGATTCCCGCATCAACCGTATCTTCGAAGGAACAAACGAAATCAACCGCCTGCTCGTACCGGGCACACTGCTCCGCAAAGCGATGAAAGGCGAATTGCCGCTATTGCAACATGCGCAAGCATTGCAGGAAGAATTGTTGATGATGATGCCGGAAGAAGTCGGAACGGAAGCGTTGGCACAGGAAAAAGCTTTGGTGAAAAACGCCAAGAAAATCGCTATCCTCGCTGCCGGCCTTGCCGCACAGACTTACGGCAAGAAACTTGAAGCAGAACAGGAAGTGCTCGTGAACATCGCGGATATCGTCAGCAATGTCTTCGCGATGGAATCGGTTGTCTTACGCACAGAAAAAGCGATCGCAGCAAGCGGCGAAGAAAAGGCGAAGCAGAAACTTCTTTATACGCAGATCTTCTGCCAGGAAGCTTTGGAGGAAATCGAGAAAGACGCGAAAGAAACCTTAATCGCAGCAATTGATGGCGACAACCAGCGCATGATGCTGTCCGCACTCCGCAAGTTGACGCGTTCAACGCCGTACAACTTGATCGCGAAAAAACGCGAAGCATCCGAAAAATTGATCAGTGTAGAAAAATACGTAGTTTAATAGATTGGACAAAACAGGAAGGGGCAACCCTTCCTGTTTTTTTATAGTGTTGAATAAGTTTATGGTTCGCTATTAATTATGAGTAAGGCCACCTTTTTCTATATTCAACAATCAATGATCTCTCTAAGTATTTGAAGAAGCGTTCGCTCGTAAACCCTTCTGCTCAATAATGCTGCG
>NZ_JAPEHT010000183.1 GCF_028823615.1 Planococcus sp. A6 | reverse complement strand
TTTTTTGATGTGCAGCTGATTGAGCAAGGCTTCCGCTGTCAGGCCGCCGTTTCGCTGCGGATCGTCCAAATAGGCGATTTTGTTATGATGCTTATGCATAGTCTCCCTCTTTTCTGCATGGTTCATTCGCCGAATCGTTCTTCCGTGAAGGCCGCGACAACACTGGTGGCGGCGAGACTCCCTTGTCCGGCTGCGATGATCAATTGCGCGGGCCCCATGGAAATATCACCGCAAGCAAAGACACCTTCGACATTGGTGCGCTGCATCGGGTCGGTCTCCACCCCACCGCGTTCGTTGATGTAGCATCCCAAATCTTTTGCGACGGAGGTGGACTGGTGCCACTCGGCTGTGACAAATCCACCGGAGCGCTCGATCGTCGTGCCGTCTTCGAATGTGATGGCGCGCAGCTTGCCGTTTTCGCCGTCCAGTGAACGGATCGGTTCTTCGTAGACGAGGACGCCATGGTGCTCAAGCGTTTTTTGCTCATCAGGGGTGATGTGTTTTTTACCGTTGGTCGCGATGATCAAATTGTTCGTCCAGTTGGAGACGACTTTTGCGAGATGCCCCGCTGCTTCATTTTCCGAAATGATGACCAGCGGCTCGCTGCGCATTTCATAGCCGTCGCAGAATGGGCAGCTGAACAGGCTTGTGCCATAAAACTCCTGGACGCGCGGAATGTCCGGCAAGGTTTCCGTAAATCCGGTCGCCAGAATCACTTTTCTCGCGTGGAATACTTCCCCGCCTTCCGTTTCGATGCGGAAAGCTTTTGGTTCTTTCGTGACCGTTGCGACGCGGCTCGTGTTGATCTCGACATCCGGGTAATGCGTGAGTTCTTGTTGCGCCAATCGTTTCAGTTCCTGGGGATTGATGCCGTCGCGTGTCAAAAATCCGTGCGATTCATGCGTCACGCGGTTTCTCGGCTGGTTATCATCGAAAAGCAAGGTCTTTTTCAATGAACGGCCGAGCACGAGCGCTGCATTGAGCCCCGCCGGCCCGCCGCCGATAATCGCACAATCGAGCGCTGCTTTCTGGTTAGTAAACGAATCGTTCATTTCCCATCGCCTCCTTGGTGTTGTCCTGCCTGTTCTGCAATATCCACTAACAGTTGTTCCTGAAGTTCTTTTTTCATATTGGCTTCGGCGTCCCGCATGACTTTCTCAATCAGGCAGCCTTCGTGGCGATGGAGCGTGCAGTCGAATAAATGGCTCTCGCCTTCAATCGTCTGGATCACATCGAAAAACGAGATGTCCCGCTCGCCGCGTGCCAGCCGGTAGCCGCCTTTTGCGCCCGGTGTCGACTCGATCAAGCCGGCTTTTGTCAGCTTGGTCAAGATTTTCGACAAATAAGTCGGCGATAACTGCTGGGCTTTCGCCAGTTCCTGTACGCCGATCGACGCATCACGCGGGAGGCGAATTAACTGCACCATCGTATGCAAGGCGTAGTTTGTGGCATTTGAATACTTCATCGGACATCCCCCTCAATTTCTTTCGCGGATATTAAAGACTCTTGTTGTCTGTAATTAAATCTAATTTACCATTCGTAAATGTTCCCGTCAATGAGAAGCGCTTCGTTTTTATTTCCCGGGCAATGAAGTTCTCACAGTGAAGGCTTCCGGTTAGCAGAAAATGAAGCTTGGTGCGACGTGCCGCTTGATAGCGAACAGCTAAACGCGCTACAGTTAAACAAAGCCGAATTGAAACAAGCGGCTTATTGGAAACCGAATACGACAGGCCAATTGATATTCAATCATTGGGACTGATAAAACGACAAGGAGTTTGGATATTATGGCTGCTTCACAAAACAACGACCCTGAAAAAAGCTTAAAAAACGTTATGACACTCTACGGCGCCGCCCTGTTCTTAGGTCTCGCGATCTCGATTTTCGCCCACCACATAGAAGACGTCAGCGGCTTTTTAACCTTCCTAGTGCCGGCAGCGGTGCTGTACTTTTTCGTCTTGTTCGCTTACTTTAAAAAAGGCATGTTGCGAAAAATCGCTTACGGCATCATGGCAGTCATCGGCCTCATCAGCCTGTTTATGATTTTCTATTTGGAAATCACCGGCGGCCACTGACACATAGCCACTTCCCGGAAGTATACGCTTATGACTGTGCTATAATTCGCTTAACGAATAAGCGAATATTCACACGAAAGGAATGAACAGCATGAACGAGAAAGTCCTTTTTGTGCTATTGGACGAGTATGCGGACTGGGAAGCAGCGTCTTTGGCAGCGGCATTGAACGAAGAACCGGAAGGCGACGGCCTCAGATTCGATGTGAAGACGGTGTCGCTGACAAAAGAGCCGGTTCGATCAATCGGCGGCTTTACCGTGGTGCCCGATTACAGTATTGACGATGCCCCGGAGGAATTCGCGGGATTGATCCTCATCGGCGGCAATTCCTGGCGCAAAGACGGCAGCGAACGCGTCATGGAGCTGGTCGACAAAGCAATCAGCCAGCAAGCCGTGCTCGGCGCCATTTGCGACGCCTCGGTATTTCTCGGAAAGAACGGCTTGTTAAACGATGTGCCGCATACGAGCAATCATCTGGACGATTTGCAGGAAACTTCAGGCTATCGCTACACGAACGAATCCCGCTACCTCCAACAGCAAGCCGTTCGCAGCGGACAGCTCATCACCGCCAACGGCTCCGCATTCCTCGAATTCGGTAAAGAAGTGCTCGAAGCGCTGAATGCCGCACCGCAAGCGGAAATCGATGAATGGTACGGGTTTTTCAAGCAAGGCTATCACGATTACACAAAGTCACAGCAGTAGAACGTAGAAATCCCCTTGTTCCGATGTGGAACAAGGGGATTTTTTCAGTTTATCGGTTATTTCGACTGCAGACGCTGGATGACTTGCTGCACCGTCGCAAAGGTCAACAAACTCTGGTCATCATCTTTAATATTGACGATTTCCATGGCGGTTTTAGGGCTGATGCCGGAAATGTACAATTTGCTTCCCATCAGCCTCAGTACATCCTGAATCATCAAGAGGTTGGTGTAGAGGAAATTCTTCTCCCACAGTACACCCGTGACGTCGATGATGATGTGTCGTGTGCGCGTATCGCGAACGAAATGGCTCAATTTCGAGGTCAGGACGTCAAAACGCAAATTGTTCATCTTCCCGACCAAGGCCACTGCTCCGATATTGTCGTCGATCGGCAAAATCGGCAGCATTTGCTCGTTGATTTCCTGCTCTTTTTCGTTCAGCTCCACTTGCTGTTCCACTTCGTTGGTAATGTCCGTTTGCGTGCCGATGAAATATAGGTGGCCGTCCATGGTGACCGGTTCAATGTTCAGCCGGTTCCAAAACGTTGTGCCGTCTTTTCGGTAGTTTTCCAGCGTGACGGTGATTTTCTCACGTTTTTCGATGGCCTGCCGGATTTTTCCGATGGTGAAACGGTCGGTGTTGTCGCCTTGCAAAAAGCGGCAGTTTCGCCCGATAATCTCGTGTTCTGCGTACCCTGTCAGTTGTGCGAAGGTTTCATTATAGTAGATGATCGGGTTGTCTTGTTGTTCGGGGTCTGTAACGACGGCCGCTACTTGGCTGCCGTTCAGCATGGCTTCTAGTAATTCGCTTTTGATTTCTGTTTGTAAGTGGTTCATGTTCATTCTCTCCGATCTATAAGGGTTGGTTTCTGTCATATGCGAAGTCAACATTGCTTGAGTTGGATCGGAGATGGATCATGGTTCGATTTCTTTCAGCGCTGCGACCAGTCTCAAGGCAAAATGCCTAGGCGGCTCGAGCGATTCCATCGTGATTTCAACAAGGTTCTGATTCATGTGGATGCACTGGCGAAATGCAATCGGCAGCGGAATCGGGAATTTGCGCAAGGTCTCTTCAAAAGCCAGTATTTCTTCCGGCAAGATGTATACACGGGCTTTATTGACAGCCGCGCCGTCTTGCTGGAAATGCCCGAAGCTGATTTCCATATCCAGTTTGAAAACAAAAAGACTGGAGCCGAGGAAAATATCCAGTTTCTTGGTTTTTGTGAAATGAAACTTTCCTTCACTGTATTCACAGCGTGCCTTCAAGGTTCTTCTGACTTCATCAGCAATCAATAACTCTTCGTTCACTTATACCGTCCTTTCGTCCTGTTCCGCGGCTCCAAGTTTTTCTATAATGTTCTATACCCGAAATTATTGCTTTTTTCCCATTCAATGAAAATTTCTCTAAACCTTATGCTCACGTCTTTTTAACAATTTTAGTTAATCAGGACTTTATGTGCGGTTCGAGAAGAAGGTTTCGGCAAAAAAATCACTTTTAATGATGGTGCCCGGAACTTCCCTCATCCGGTTCCGGCCCTTCTTTCAAACTGTCGAGTTCGCTTTCGGAAAGGTCCCCGACAATGAATTGGTAATGGGGATTACTGATGGCATCTCCGCTACCGGCATGCACTTCGAGGAAATACAGCCCAGCGCTCTTAAAACTGGCTTCCATTTCATAAACGCCGCCTCCCAGCGCTTGCGCTTCTTTCATCGGATACGGAATCGAGCCATCCTGCTTGCGCACTTCAAAATGAACAAAATTCGCTTCGTCCACCGGTTCACCGTTTTGCGTCAATTTCGCCTTAACATTAACGGTTTCACCGGGAGCGATTTCTTCCGGCACTTCCGCTGCGATCTGCAACGGCGCTTCTTGCTTATACAAATCCGCCGCATCGCCGCGCACCGAACAAGCGCTTAACAGCAAAATGGCG
>NZ_JAPEHT010000182.1 GCF_028823615.1 Planococcus sp. A6 | reverse complement strand
CTTTTTGTTATGCAACTGTTTCATATGATTTGGTGCCGCTACAGGCCGGCTTCATTGCCATGCTTTCATAATGCGGAAATAGCTGGCCGAGCGCCTGTGCGATGCGTTGTTCATCGCCAGCGCGGACCGGGATGAAGAGGGACGGGCCCGCTCCGCTGATCGCATATCCATAAGCACCGAGCTTGCGGCACGCTTCACCGATTTCCTTAAAATCCGGAAAACGATTTCGGCGATACGGCTGATGGAATGTATCTTTGCTCATGAGCTTGCCGGCTTTTTCCCAATCGCCGCGCACCATCGCTGCAGACAGCACATTGGCTGCGGCACTTCCCCGTATACTTTCAGCGTGTCGAAGCTGTTCGGGCAACAGGCTTCTGGACTCTTCTGTGAGGAAAATCTCCTGGGGGATCAATAGCACGACCCCGATATCGACTTGTTCGACGTGAACAGTTTCGATCTGCTCTTCATCATAATAGGAAATTGTCAGTCCCCCGAGCAGTGAAGCGGAGATATTATCCGGATGGCCTTCCATCTCTGTGCCGATTTGTACTTTTTCCTGGTCGGACATATGCAGATCGAGTAAACGATTGGCCAATTCAATCCCTGCTGCAATAGCTGAAGCACTGCTGCCGAGCCCCCGCCCGAGCGGGATATCCGTATCGATTTCCAATTTGGCTGCCGGCAACTCTTTACCGTATGCGGCAGCTGTGCGTTCAGCCGCCTGCAGGATCAAATTATCTTCAACACCGGACAAGTGGGCGTATTCAGGTGTTTTATAGTCAAGCTGCCAGGAATCTGCGGGCGACACATGAATATTCAAATGGAGGTCCAGGGCAAGGCCGATGGAATCGAATCCGGGGCCCAAGTTGGCAGTGGATGCAGGTACTGCTATCGAAAACTCTTTACCGCTCATACTTTGACCTCCTTTTTTAACTCCTCCCAAAACTGTTCCATGTTTGCGGCTTCGAGCATGCCGTCTTGTTTGCTGACTTCGATTGCAGTCGCCGGATCTTTCAGGCCATTTCCTGTCAGTACACAGACGACGGTAGATCCTTTTTTGATTTGGCCGTCTTCGACTTGTTTTTTGAGGCCCGCGATTGATGCGCAGGATGCCGGTTCCGCAAAGACGCCTTCTGTCTTGGCGAGCAACTGGTAAGCTTCGAGGATTTTATCATCGCTTCTTGCCAAGATCGTGCCTTTTGATTCATCGAGTGCATTCAGTGCCAATTGCCAGCTTGCCGGGTTGCCGATGCGGATCGCCGTCGCGACTGTTTCTGGCTGTTCGACCACTTTGTTCTGGACGATCGGCGAAGCGCCTTCCGCCTGGACACCGAGCAGTTCAGGGCGTTTTTCACCTGTACGTTCGGCGTATTCAGTGAAGCCTTTCCAAGCGGCTGAAATATTACCGGCATTGCCGACAGGAAGCGCGAATAGGTCCGGCACTTTCCCAAGCTGCTCGATCACTTCGAAAGCGATTGTCTTCTGGCCCTCTAGGCGATACGGGTTAACGGAGTTGACGAGTGCGATGCCTGGGGATTTGCCGATTTCACGGACCATTTCCAGCGCTTCGTCAAAATTGCCTTTGATCTCCAAAATTTCTGCACCGTACATTTTTGCCTGTGCCAACTTGCCAAGCGCAATGCGGCCTTCCGGAATGACGACAATCGTCCGCATGCCCGCTCTTGCGCCGTATGCAGCGGCCGATGCCGATGTGTTTCCTGTGGATGCACAAACGAGGACGCTCTTGCCTTCTTCCTTCGCTTTAGCGACTGCCATGACCATGCCGCGATCTTTAAAAGAACCGGTAGGATTGGCGCCTTCGATTTTGGCGTAAACCTCGATGCCCCAATCAGCAGATAGCTTTTCGAGATGGATCAGCGGCGTATTGCCTTCTTGCAAAGTTAGTTGAGGCGTAGCTTCCGTCACTGGCAGCCACTCTTTATATTGTTCGATCAGTCCTGGCCATCTCATGCTGCATCCTCCCCTTCAATGCGGTAATGGCTGATCAGGCTTGCCATTCCTTCAAGTTCTTTCAAGACATCCAAATGCTGCTGGCGTGAGATTTCATGTGTTTTTAAAATGAGCTCCGCTTTTCCTTCGGTTTCATTTGTTCCTGGATTCTGTACGATCGATTGGATACTTGCTCCGTGGTTGCTGTAGATGGCGCTCACTTTAGACAATACCCCAACGACATCATCCACCAGCAAACGATGGAAGTATTTTGAACAGCTTTTATCTGCAGGTTTGATCACTCGTTCGTGCTGTGCAGCGTGTTCACGCTTTCCGTTCACGCCGAGAAGCAAGTTCCTGCAAGCTGCAATGATATCGGATACGACGGATGTCGCTGTCGGCAATGAGCCTGCACCTGGGCCGTAAAGCATCGTTTCACCGACCGCATCGCCGTAGATGTAAACGGCATTGAATTCGTTATTGACCGAAGCCAAAGGATGGCTGTTTGCCAGGAAAATCGGTTCAACCGAAACGTCGATTCCGTCTTCATCTTTTGTCGAAGAGCCGACCATTTTCATCGTATAGCCCAAGCTCTCGCCCATCTCCACATCGCCATCCTTGATCGTATCCATTCCGCGGATATTGACATCATCCAATTTCACTTCTGTCGAATAGGCGAGTGATGACAAAATGACCATTTTGCGTGCTGCATCAAGGCCACCGACATCCGCTGTCGGGTCGGCTTCCGCAAACCCAAGTTCAGTCGCTTCCGCAAGTGCATCTTCATAGCTTTTCTTTTCCTGCTTCATTTTCGTTAAGATGAAGTTCGTTGTTCCGTTGACGATGCCCATCATGCTTGAGATGCGGTCAGAAGCCAGACCATCTTCTAGCGTGCGGATGATCGGGATGCCGCCGGCTACACTCGCTTCATAGAAAAGGTCACATTTCTCTGCATCTGCCAATTTCAATAAATCATGGCCATATTCTGCCATGACGTCCTTATTGGCCGTCACGACCTGCTTGCCTGATTTTAACGCCTGTTCCATCGCCGCTCTGGCGCCTTCGATGCCGCCCATCACTTCTACGATTATATCAAGGGAAGAATCATTCAAGATTTCTTCAATATCTGTCGTGAAGACATTCGGATCGAGGTCCGATATCCGGTCTTTCCCGGCATCACGTACCAACACTTTCCGGATCGCGACTTTTGCGCCGAGTTTGTGCTGCAGATCTTCCTGATGCTGCTGAATGATCTTCGCCACGCCGCTCCCTACTGTCCCGAAACCTAATAATCCGATTGAAATTTCATTTTTCATTGACGATTCCTCCCATGGTGTGTACACTGTGAAAAAACAGCTGTTTTTGTCATAGAGACATTATAGTATTATATTTTGGTGAAAACAACCCTTTTCACAGACTATTAAAAAAGATGGGACTTGATAGGATGAAAGTATGCAAATTCGGTGGAACTTCAGTCGCTAGCGCGCAGCAAATCAGAAAAGTCGCAAGCATCATCAAAGCGGACCCGGCACGCCGGATTGTGGTCGTCTCAGCTCCAGGCAAACGCCATAGTGGAGATGTAAAAGTGACCGACCTGCTCATCCGTCTCGCGTCCGTCGCATTAATGGGCGAATCCATCCAACAGCCCTTGCAGGCAGTCATCGACCGTTACACGGAAATTGCAGATGAACTCGGGCTTGACCGAGACATCATCGACATCATCCGTGCCGATCTCTCAGACCGTCTGCGCGCAGACAGCGGCCAGCATGATTTGTATATCGACTCGATCAAAGCGGCAGGGGAAGACAATTCAGCGAAACTGATCGCTGCTTATTTCACTTCCATCGGAATGCAGGCAGAATATGTCAATCCACACACAGCCGGCTTATTCGTCAATAATCCGCCGGAACGCGCACAAGCATTGCCGGAATCTTACAACCAGCTTGCAACTTTGAGCGACAAGCCGTCAATTACCGTGTTCCCCGGATTTTTTGCTTACACAAAAGACGGCATGCTCCGGACATTCGACCGCGGCGGCTCCGACATAACAGGGTCTATCCTTGCAGCTGCCGTCAAGGCCGAGCTGTATGAGAATTTCACCGATGTCGACTGCGTGTTTGCGGCCAATCCCCAAGTCGTGGATAATCCAGTGGAAATCGAACAAATGACGTACCGTGAAATGCGCGAGCTATCCTACGCTGGATTTGCCGTTCTTCATGATGAAGCCTTGATGCCTGCATACCGGGCGTCCGTGCCGCTGTGTATCCGCAACACCAATAATCCGTCCGCGCCAGGCACAATGATCGTCGCGGAACGCGCCGATTCCCCGCGCCCCGTTACCGGGATTTCCGCAGACAGCGGCTTCTCCACTTTGTATGTCGGCAAATATTTGATGAACCGCGAAGTCGGATTCGGCCGAAAACTGCTGCAAATCCTGGAAGAAGAAGAAATCTCCTATGAACACATCCCGTCCGGCATCGATAATCTATCGGTTATCCTCAGAAGCCATCAGCTCGATGACGAAAAAGAACAGCGCATCATCGAACGGGTGAAAAACGAACTCCAGGCGGACGATGTCCATATCCGCAATGATTTCTCGATGGTCGTCTTGGTGGGCGAAGGCATGAACAATAATAAAGGCCTGACTGCCCGTGCGGCCGCTGCATTTGCGCGCACCAACGTCAATATTGAAATGATTAACCAGGGGTCTTCCGAAGTCAGCTTGGTATTCGGCATCCTGAAAGAAGACGAAGGAAAAATCCTCAATGAACTCTACAAGGAATTTTTCGCACCGGCGC
>NZ_JAPEHT010000181.1 GCF_028823615.1 Planococcus sp. A6 | reverse complement strand
CCGTTGCAGTAGATATGTTCAGTATACCGGGGTCTGAAAATAGAAAAAACCCCAAATGGGGGCATTTTTTTAAGTGTCTACTATTTAGGGTTCAATTCACTCAAAAGGTTGCAACATGATTGTTATTTCCTCAGAAATTTTGTCTTGCCTGTTGAACAAAACTTAGAAAATCAATCCTCCTCTAGACTGTCACATCCTCTTGATTTTTAATTTTTATTTTAGCAATAATTTTCTTAAAAAATCCGTAATTCACAATTTAGTTCTTTTGATAATATGGGGAGGTGCTCTGCTTTGAAAGAATACGCTCCGTTTTCATACTTCATATACGTAGAAGCATTCTTCATACCTACTCTGTATGCCATTTATCGCGAGGTTTTACCAAGTTAATAACGTCTTTTTTGAACGAATTGTAAATCTCAAAATTCCATTCTCCCTTTAATTTTTGTTTTAGCAACTCCTTGATCTCATATTATTATTGCCATTTTAGAATTATGAGTTTTTTATTTCTAATTTTGAAATAATTATTTTTCCGTTTCACAAACGTGATAAAGTATTAATGTACATAAAGAAATTGGTGAGAGAATGGATATTGATAAGCACATTATAAAAATGCGAGAGTCCAGAGATTAGAGCCAACGTGAATTAGCTAAACGAGTAAAATTGAATGTTAGTGTATTGAAACAGATTGAGTCTAACGAAAGACCAGTAAGAGATCATAAGTTATTAGCTATAGCTAGTGTGCTTGCGGCTTCTATCGGTCAACTCCTCGGCCGCGCCCCCCTCTCTTGGAGTGATGATGAAAAATTCGATGGAAGGGTTAACGATCCGGAAGTCTATAAGTTTTATAAAGAGTTTTACGAAAGTCCTGAGGAACGCCGAAAAGCGCCACTAGCTGAGTGGGAGATATTGAAGACTCAAAGTAAATATAGCTGTTCACCTTGCTTCTAGCAGAGTTTTATTTTAAGTAAAGAAAGAAATTTCCACCTTATTGAGATAGTTTTAATTATGAATTTCAAATTTTTTAAAAAGGGGAATGAACATGGTTAATCAAACTGAAGTAAAAGAAACAGTAGAAATTGGAAATATCGTAATTAATAATCTGGCAATTACAATCCTAAACTTGGAGAAGTCTCATCCTCAATTAGCCAAAAAAACATTAAAACTTAAGACAAATGAGCATAAAGTAATCTTAGAATTCTTCTACAAACATATAAATGAAACTCGAAAGGGCAGACGGACAAGAGAATGTGAATTTCTAACTCCAGCAGCTACAGTACTGAAAAAAGTTCAAAATTATCAAGACTCTAAACAGAACTCAAAAGATGGTTTCCTTGAATTTTCAAACGAGATTAGCAAATATTTATTTCGAATAATGAAAGATAAAAAATCAAAAAGTAGCGGAAGTTTTTTTATACTTGATATTATTATGAACAATGAACCAATGATAGTAATGCTTAAACTAGATCCCAAAAATGGTGTTCAGATTGACTTGGAGACCTTGAATTTACTTGAAGTAGCCAACATGCTGCCTGAAACAAATGACAGAGTTCATAAATGTGCAATTATCAAAATGAATTACATAGAAGGAGAAACTAATTTATTTGTAATGGATAGGCAACAAAAATCAGGAGAAACTTCACAATACTTTTTGACAACATTTCTTCAATCTAGTGCTATACCAAATAACAACAAAAAAACAATTGTTGTTCTAGAAGAAGCTTATGAAAGAATCTCTCCAAAATTGCCCAATATTGAAAACGAGCTTGTTAATGCTACAATTGATAAAGAATTTCATAACGGATTAAGTATCCACTTGCCACAATCTATAGAAAATATTTTCGAACATCTAATCCCATCCGATACAGTTGACAGAGAGATTCTAATCGATGATTATACAACAGAATTTATTGAAAACTTCACAACAAAATATGAGGATTACGGATTGCACTTTGTAGTTGAAAGAGATGAAAAGAAAATAACTTATGGTTCCAAATCAAAACAAGTTATATTCAAATATGATAAAGCACTTGATGGTAACGAAATTATTATTAAAGATAATCCGAAAGAAAACATCTATACTATTACAATAAAAAATGATGATGATTTAGATTTCAAAAAAATAATAAAGTAAGAAGGTGAAGCTGGATGTCAATTGACTCCATAAGCACAAGTAAATTATATAAAATTTATGAAGAGTTCAGTTATATCCAGCATAACCTAACTAATTACACTTTAAATATTACTGAGACAGAAAAACTACTTCAAATTGAATTTAAAAATCCTACTTCTGTAAAAGATTTAAAAGCCTTAAGGAACCTATCATATTTTGAAACATTTGTTGTTGGAGAATCTAATGACATTGCTTATTTTATTTTAGCCATCGATGATCCAAAGAGAAATATGACTATAGATTATTTAAAAAACAGAAGAGTTAGGGTTAAACTTGATAAGAGTGATTTGAGTTTGAATTTAAATGGAATTGATTTTCTTTTTTTCACTTCGAACTATATAGTGGAGTTCCTTGAACAACTTGAAGATCAAGAGATTAATTATAAGATAAATATTGGTGTTTACGGTATAGAATCTTTTAGTACACCTTTAATCAACTTTATCGGACTAACATCTCTTCCTACAGAACGTGAATCTAAAATACCTATAAAAAAAGAAAGACTTGAGATGTTAAATAGGTTACTTAGAAATACTGAGGGTAAATTTACTAAATTAAATAATCCCCTATCTTTTTACCCTGAGGAGATAGAACTTGTAAATATAAATGACTTACCAGAATTAAAAATAAAATTAATTCAAAGATTCTACCATTCTTTTTTAGAAGTTATAAGTTATAAAGTAGATAATGAGATTTATGATATTAGAGGTAAGAAAAAGATTTTTATTTCTACTGATGATAATTTTTCTACTGTAAATCATAAAGTTTTTTACGATTTATTAATTTTCCTTTTTAGAGACGATAAGTTTTTAGAAAAATTTTTGATATTGAAAAATGTAATGACTCGATATATTAATGATAAAGAAACTTTATCAAATCTCGATACGAAAATTATTGAAATTGAAAAAACCGTTAATTATTATTTTGAAAAGTACGTTCAAGATGATTTGGAAGTTTTTTTCGAAAACAGAGACACTGTTTATAAAGAAGCAATTAATATGTCAAAATCTATCAATGAACAAAATGATAAGGTGAATTCATACTTAAATACATCTTTAATATCAACTTTAGTTTTAGCTCTATCGTTTATATTCAAAAGTCTTATATCTCTTAATAATTCTAGTTTAATATTTGCCAATGTGTTCTTAATTTCTTTTTCCATAATTTTTTATAACTTCATATCCCGAACTTCTAATGAAAGATTTTCAACAATAGAAAAACAATTCAATCTTTTTCTCAATAAAATGGGTATAATACTCGAGGATGAAAAAATTGATATTAATCAGACTTTTATTATCAATCCAAAAAACGATTTATTTTCAAATGTAGCTCGTATTAAAACTTTATTATTCTATTCAAATATATTCTTAGTCATAATAACTATTGTCACAATTCTGTATTCTAATTTCGACGAAATACAGGCATTTCTTATAGCAAGTAGACTACTTCCAAAATAGTAGTATAATACTTTTCCAAAACCATGCTTTTCAAAAGCGGGGTTTTCTTATACACTACATAGAACGCATGTTCCATGTAGAAGAATGGCTACATTAATACATATAATCATTTAGAAGAATATATTAGACAATTTTTAAACTTAATTGAAATTCACACTCCTCATCAATTGAATTCAGAAAATATATATGCGCGATTAGGTCTTCAAGTAATTATATCCCCCATAACTCAATGGGAATTGATGGAGCTATATTTTGGGATAACCGGAAACCTGATACAGAGCAATGAGGAGATTTTGCTCACGAATTATGCCATGCGATGTGGCATGCTGGAGATCAAGCTCTTATGCCCTTAACTATGCGTGATTATCAAGAATGGAAAGCTGAAAACTTCTCGCAACATTTATGCCTCCCTACCTTTATGCTCGAGTAATTGGAAATGCCAGCATATAGAAGTCAGGTCATAGGGCTGCTGATGGAGACGTTCGGAGTCACTCATGAATTCGCCGCCAAACGGTTGCAACAGTATCTGCAAAATATACAATTCGGCTAAAAACCTACATAAAGATTACCAAGACCATTCCCAAGAACAAATCGTATTACCATTCTCGCTTTGAGTACGATGGTATGTTGCAGTAAAGGATGAATTCTATGTATTTCCGTGAGTTAGTGAAAGAGATGAGGTAGGTATGTGTCGCTGAAGGACCGTGCGATCCGCGGACGGGTAGACGGAAACAAATTTTTCGACGCGGAAAGACAAAAGGCGAAGCCAAAACCAAAATCGAACAAGCGATTCGAGAAGCGCAACACTAAATGGACTACAATGCAAAAGTTCTATTCAACCAATTTGCTGCTGATTGGTACTAGCATTATCGTAACCGAGGAAATAAAGAAAATACTAATATGACACTTGAATTCGGTATGCAGTGGCTGAACGAGTACTTCGATAACATTCCGTTGCAGAATATTACACCGAAGTTATATCAAGCTATGCTCGACGACTTATTTAAGGAAGCTAAATCGAGAAGTTCATTGACAATCATTCATACCATAGGCTGCTCTATTATTCAATCGACTAAAAATAAGAACATCACTCTATATCTCCATAATAAACCTGCTTATGCCAAAA
>NZ_JAPEHT010000180.1 GCF_028823615.1 Planococcus sp. A6 | reverse complement strand
GAGCCCACGGAAAGCGAGCGATAAGCTTCGGAAAATACGGTTGCCTAAAATTCTAAACAGCTTGAAAAAGCCTCCGGAATTTTTCCAGAGGCTTTTCTTATTATCTGGCAAAGACGTGCTTGCCGATTTTCTTGATCGTCGAACGGGTGAAGATCCACTGGTCAGTTGCCGTGACCGGGTTGTAATAGTATGTCGCGCCGGAAGATGGATCCCAGCCTTTCGCCGCTTCCCGCACAGCACGGTAAGCGGAAGCGTTTGGCGTCAACCAATATTGTCCGTCATTCACTGCTGTAAAAGCATTGCGCTGGAAAATGACGCCATATGTACTGCTCGGGAACGCGCGGGATTGCACACGGTTCATAATGACTGCCGCTACCGCGACTTTTCCTTCGAATATTTCACCGCGGGCTTCACCGTGGACGGTGCGTGCCATCATATCAACTTGCTTCATCTTTTCGCGTGTCATCGGCCCGGTAAAGCCGGTCGCTTTCACTCCGAAATCGCGTTGAAACTGGACCACGGCATCTTTTGTAATCGAGCCATAATACCCGGTCGGTGCGAGATGGAAATAGCCGAGTTTTTGAAGCTTCGCTTGAAGTGCTGTTACTTCGCTTCCGGAAACACCTTCGTGTAAATCAGGCGCATGGGCGGAAACTGCTGAATGTGAAAATGTTAGAAAGAAAATCGTTGCTAAACTGAATAAGAGCACTTTAAGTGTTTTCATGCTTCCTCTCCTTTTCCTTTTTGACAAGAATCGACAATTGATTCCTTTTTAAAGTATATCTTTGACATATATCAAAAAACAATATGACGGAGTTACTTTGTTTTCGAATTTTTCTATCAACTCGATAGGCCTTTCTATGCCTGGCGGTTCCTTTAGACCTAGAAAGTCCTGCTCTTATTCTCAGAGAATTAAAAAAAGCGAGCAATTTGCCCGCTTTTTTCAAAATCTCATGAATTCACTTTCTTCGTCTCGTGTAATGCAATTGTGCAATTTGGCCATCTTGTCCCACATCTTCCAAAGTGAAATCGAGTTGACGCTGTGCTTTTTGAAATAAGGGGATGCCGTCCCCAAGTGTTACTGGCGCAATGGAAATGATGAATTCATCAACCAAGTCTTCTTGCAACAGGCTCTCCAGCAACAAGCTGCCGCCGACCGGCCAGATGGTTCCGCCGGGTTGCTGCTTCAACTTTTTTACGACACTGGCTGGGTCTTCCGATGTGAAGGTGATCTGGCCTTCGTCTTCTTTCGGATGGCTGGTGAATACATAGGAACGCTGATCGACGTAAGGAAATTCTCCGCTCTCATGCGAGACTACCCATTCATAGGTGCGCCTGCCGAGCAGAATGGTATCGACTGTGCCGATGAATTGCCCATACCCCGCATCTCCATCCATTTCCACATCCAATAGCCAGTCCAACGTCTCTTCGGGATCAGCAATATAACCGTCCAAACTTTGCGCGATATAACAAATGACTTTCCGTTCAGCCATCGCAATTGCCTCCTTCAGCGGTTGTTTGCTGCCGCTTTCTTCGCCATTCGCCCAATCAGGAGTCGAGTTCTTCCAATTGTTTTTTTGTTTGCGGGAATGCATTTGCCTGCCATTCCGAACGGTAGGCCGAATCCAATTGGGTTAATCCTTGTTCTGCATGGTCATAAGGAGCGTTAACGCTTTCCTCATGGTCGATTTCGTAGCTATTGTGCATATCACTGTCTTCATATACCCAAACATTGCGCTTTTTGCCATTATAAGCCTTTAACAAGACCAATCCTGCGCCGAGTGCCGCGCCTGATGCAATGAATTTTTTCATATCAATGCCCATAACAATCCCTCCAACTTGTTCTTTCTAACTTGTCTTCCCCTTTTTCAACCGCATTAACCTCTGGGGCTTTTAGACGTAAGCCCAAGAGTTTGGTAAAGTGAAACAAAATGATCCTGGAGGCGATTTGATGAAGAAAATAGTCATCGTATCTGATACGCATATTCCGAACCGCGGAAAAAAACTCCCTCAACCGCTTGTCGACGCCTGTGATGGAGCCGACTTCATCATCCATGCGGGCGACTGGCAGATACTCGATGTCTACCATGAATTATCAGCTTATGCTGAAACGGATGGCGTGGCAGGCAATGTCGACCCTTGGGACATCGTAGACCGTTTCGGGCGGAAAAAGATTTTCACATTCGGCGACTTGAAAATCGGCGTTGTCCACGGAGATGGCATACGCAAAACGACCGAACAGCGGGCTCTAGATAGTTTTGAAGGCGAAAACGTCGATATCATTGTTTTTGGCCATTCCCATCAGCCGCTCATGCGTGAAACGGACGGCCTGACTTTATTCAATCCCGGCTCACCGACCGATAAACGCCGTGAACCGCAATACTCGTTCGGGCTGCTTGAAATCAGTGATACTTGGGAGCTCAAACATGTTTTTTTCGATAAAGAAGATTAACAAAAGGCCATTTCCTTTAAATCAGGAAATGGCCTTTTTTATGAACGGAAGATCAGCGGCATCGGCAAAACAGAGCATTTCAATTTTTTTCGAAGCTGAACCCGAGCCGCTTGAGCGCTGTCTCAAGATTCGCTTCGATCATTGTTCCTTTCAAGGCCTCGGCGAAATGGGGGACTTTCAACGCCATAAAAGGCTGGATGCCTGTCACGACCGGCTGGACGCCGATCAAGCCCAACACCTTCACGAGCTTCAATAAATATTCTCCGACTTGCGAGTTGATCTGCGATACGCCGGATACATCGATCACCAGTACTTCGATGCCTTTTTCTGCACAACCGTGCATGGCATGGTCGATGATCGCCTGTGCCCTCAATGCCCTGACTTCGCCGATGATCGGCAAAATCGCCACTTTCCCGACAATGGGAACCATTGGCTCAGCCAACGATTCAATTTCCCCATATGCCCGTTCCAGTTCCAAGACATACGTCAATAAAGTGGCGAGGGTTTCAAAAATGAACGGCAAATCCGCCGGCAGCTCGCATGGGCCATCATCGAGACCACAAACGGTGCCATAGCTTGAGCCGTCTTCATAAAAAATCGGCACGCCGATAAAACAACCTGCTTCGAATCCATCCGTTATTCCTAGAGAACGCGTCAATTCATGCTCTCCGATATGTTCTATGATCAATGCCTGCGCCCCGTGCTCGACGCTCAAAGCCGACAACATGCATGGCAGCGGGGAAGCTTTCCCTTCTTCGATCAAATGATGCTTCGTATTATGCACCTTGACGATCTTTTGGGAGTCCCTTTCCTGCTTTGCGATATAGAAGCTGTTCATGCCTGCTTGCTTGCTGAGAATTTGGAGAATATATGAAGCCGCTTCGTCGAAATCACTGAAATCCCTTATTTTTTCCAGATTTCCCCTCACCATTCAGCCATCTCCCCTTTCCCACTTGTGTTTGAGTCGAAAATGAAGCTAATACTTTTATCTTCCTTTATTATAACGCCCTTTAATATCTGAAATGTTTAAATTGTGTAACAAAATCGGTTTTTTTAGCATGTTCACTGTTTCCAAATATCGGGTATACCTTATCACAAGCGAAAGGAGGCTCATCCATGAACAAAGAATGGGACATTGAATTATTGGAACAAACCGATAGCATGATTTCTTTCAGCTGGACCCCGACAGATGAAGTTTCACGGATTAAAAAAGACGGAGAAATCGTCTATACAGGTACGCAGGCATCATTTCACGATGAAGGCCTGAGCGCCGGCGAATTGTTCTGTTATACGATTGAACGCCAAACCCCGCAAGGCAGCTGGGTGCCAGCCTTGAAACTTTTGACCGGCACCGAAAAACGCGACCCTGACTGCATTAATCAATTGGAACAGATTGTCTTGTCTACCATCGTTTCTCACAATCGGGTATCACTCGCTTGGGGCGCCATCGACGGCATCGACGAATACGACATCTACCGCGACGGCGAGCAAGTTGCGAAGATCGCGAAGACCCAATTCACCGACCGGAATGTGCCAGAAGACCGTGAAGTGGTTTATTGGGTGCGTGCAAGACGCCCAGTCGAACGGACCGAAAGCCCATTGCGCAAAATCAAATCGCTCGCCGCCAATATATTCGGGGCCTTGAACCTGGGTTCGTCGCAAGAACAGGCAGCTGTAGAAAAATTCTGGCTGTCGAAAAAGATCGCCCCGCTCAATCAATTGCTCAGAGAAGGCCAGGGCAAGCCGCCGGAGCTGAAATGGCATCTGCGTTACCTGACCTTTTTGCCCGATGATGTCTTAAAAAATCCCAACCTAACGTCGCCAAACCCTTATTTCCAAGGGGATAATCGCACATTCGATCCCGATTCGAAACATTACCGCTCACTCACCAACTCCATCGTCAACCTGGTGGAACAGCAGAGCATGTTCGATTTCGACAAAGATATCGGCACCAGCATCGCCTATAATTGGCGCCGGAAATTCCGTAAAGCGGATGTTGCTTCGAGTGAAGGCGTCAGTGCCAAAATATCGGAAGAGACACCCCTGAAAACCGAAATCCTGATCACCCACAGCGTCGGAAATCCGTTGACGACATCGCCGAACATCGATTACGAATTATCTGCGACGTTTTACCGGAATGGCGTATATGATTTCATTGGCATCCATGACCAGTCGCCAAATCACGAAATCTACTTAAAGCTCGGCGACGATGGGACATGGCAGCCGCTTCACCAGACCGAAAGCGAAGGGCTTGCCTGGATGGCCGATCCGATCGCGGCCCATTATTGGCGCTTTTCGAACTTCCTGTAATGAACAAGGGCAAAACAGTTCCATATAAAAAAGG
>NZ_JAPEHT010000017.1 GCF_028823615.1 Planococcus sp. A6 | reverse complement strand
GGGCACCGATTGAATCGGTGCCCCACGCTTTTTTATTGAATATTTTTCAACCACGTCATCAGGCGCAAAATTTCGAAGGGTTCTGCCCATGTGATGACAAAAAGGATGACGAAGAAAATAGAGAGCGACCAAACCTTCAATTGCCCCGGCTCTCTTTTCAACACAGCCAAGAAAACGGCGCCCGCCGCTGCAAACAGCAAAAGAAAACCGATAAGTGCGAGCGGCTCGGAATACCCAGACATCAGCCGGTTGAACATGAGCAATAGACTTCCCAATACGATGAGTCCCATTGAATATTTACCGAACATCTCATCTCTCCCTTTTCCAAGAAAGCTCGCGGCCTGCCATCACGGCGCAAAGCCGTAGTAGAACAGGATATGTGCATAAAAACCGACGAATGCGACTACTAAAGTCACCAGGACAAATAACACCACCATGATGATTTTGGAAAACTTGCCGATTTCTAGCCGCCATACGCCTTTATAGACCTGCACCCATAGCGCCACGACGAATGGAACGACCATCAATAGATAGAAGATCGCGAGGCCGTTCCCAAAGACATCGTAATAATCCCGGTTCACACTGTCACTGGTCCTGAAGTAACGGCTCATCCCAAAAAAGAACGCGAGAAACGAAAGTTGCACCACAAGCCCGTAGACAAACAAAGGCAACCTGAATTTCTTCAAGTTTCGTAGCATCCACAAGACTACACAATACAGGATGGCGATTAAAATGGCGATGTAAAAACTGAATGGATAGAAAATATGAACACGTCCTTCTTCCCGCTTACTTTACCAAAGCGGTTCGTCTTCCTCTGTCAATTCGACTAAAAATGGGTAAGCAGCTATAACGGTGACGCCACTAGCGATAATCAGCAGGAATATCGTAACGAACGAAAGATTAAATAAAACCCCGAAAAGCATAGCCAATGGCGTCAGAAAGTTGGTAAGGCCGGCTCTTTTTTTCGATTGGGTAGTAAGCAATTGCTTTTTCCCGCAATGCGGGCAAATCATTCCCGTATCCAATGTGAACATCTTTTTAACCGTCTGTTTCCAACTCCATTGCTTATGGCAATTTTGACAAATCGGCATGGACTCCCCCCATTCAGTTTTTTATTTTATTCACACTCTTTAAGACCTTGTCCTTATTAGACTAACAGAGATAACCAAAAATTCCCACAATGCAAATGCCAATTAACTGGGTTTTAATTTCGCAATAATTAGATCTGCCGATTTTCTCCTCAATAAAAAAGAGCAAGAACTGGATGCCAGTTCTTGCTCTTGATGCGGTTAATTCATATAGCGATGCTTTCTTAAGCTGTTCAAATTGGCGATTTCCTGCAGGAGCTCTTCCCCGATATTCGTCTCCCGCACTTTTTTGCGCTCAAGTTCTTCGTCGACCAATCGTTTGATCGATAAGACGTCGGTACCGTTTTGCAATACCTCTTCTTTGGAATTGAAGCGCTGGTGGGCGACGAGCTGCATGCCGTAAGAATTATATAGAAGCGTATAGCCGGCGATTCCGGTCGTCGATTGATAGGCTTTCGAAAACCCGCCGTCGATGACGATCATTTTGCCGTTCGCTTTGATCGGGTCTTCGCCGTCCCGTTCCTTGACCGGCGTATGACCGTTGATGATGCGGCCATGATCGGGATTCAAGTCGAATTCCGCAAGCATTTTGCGGCACATGTCTTCGTCTTCACGCAAATGATAATACGGGTTTTTCCGTTCTTTATGCGTTTCTTTGTCTTTGATGAAATAGCGTTCGAACGTCGTCATTTCGCGTTTGCCGAACAGCGAGGAATTTTCGCCTGTCCATTGGTACCACACCATATCGGTCGCGAAATCATCGGTCTCTTCCGGATGCGCGAATGCGTAGCGGGTGTATTCTTCGAAAACATCGAGCAGTTCCCGTCCGGCGTAGCTTTCGCCTTCAATTTCCATTTGCTTCATATCGCCGTTCTCTTCGAGCGGAATGCAGCCATGGATCAGCAGATTGCCGTTGTATTGAAGATACAGCTTGCCTTTTTTCATGAGGAAGTTCATATGCCGAGACAGTTTTTCGGAATGCTGGATGGAGAACAACAATTTATCGATGACTTGCTTCTCTTCATCGAGCAAGCGGTCGGGATGTTCTGTATCGATCGTGGCAAAGCACGTGTTCTCAAGCGGATAGGTTTTGCCGTGGATCGTCGCTTCGTTCTTGTCGTAATCGACTTTCTCCAAGAGCAAGCGGTCTTCCATGGCGAAGCAGGTGCGCCGTTTGATGATCGGGCTTTCGAGCTTGAACTGAATGATCGAAATCGCCTGGTGGATCTTCGTGATCTGCAGTTGTTCCTGATCCGTCAATTGTTCATCTGAAATGCGCTTCGGATGGAATGCCGGATTGTCTTCGTAATATTTCTCCGCCAAATTCAACAGCGGGCGCAAATTAATGCCATAGACATCCTCGATGATGTCCAGGTTGTTATAGCGTGCACAGATGCGGATAATATTCGCGAGGCAGACTTTGGAGCCAGAATAGGCACCAATCCACAGGACATCGTGGTTGCCCCATTGAATGTCGACGGAATGGTAATCAATAAGCGTGTCCATAATCTTATGCGGATCCGGGCCCCGGTCGTAAATATCGCCGACGACGTGCAGATGGTCGACGGTCAGCCGCTGCATCGTATAAGCAAGTCCGACGATCAGCTTGTCTACTTGCCCCAAAGAAATGATTTGTTCGAGCATCTTTGCGTAATAATCTTTTTTGTTGGTGAATTCATCCGTCTTGTACAGAAGTTCTTCAATAATATAGACGAATTGCTTTGGCAAGGCTTTACGCAATTTGGAGCGCGTGTATTTAGACGATGCGTAAGACACCAGCTTGAGCAGCCGCTCGATCGTTTCGATATACCATTCCTTCAGCTCTTTCTTGCTGCTGAAGTGGCTCTTGATCAGGCTCAATTTCTCTTCTGGGTAGTAGACAAGCGTCGCGAATTCGTTAAGCTCTTCTTCTCCCATCTCGTTCTTGAAAAGATCCCTAATTTTCACTTTGACGTTGCCGGAGCCGTTGCGCAACACATGCTGAAACGCCTGGTATTCGCCGTGAAGGTCGCTGACGAAATGCTCCGTCCCTTTCGGCAAATTCAAGATGGCTTCCAGGTTGATGATCTCCGTCGCCACTTTTTCTTCGCTATCGTATTTTTCTGCCAGTAGATCCAAGTATTTTGAACTGATCATACGGAACCCTCCTTCAAGTAATATGTCTGAATCGAATTCATTTGAAAGTAAATTCCTGAAAAGCGTATTCACCAAACAGGTATGTGGAAGGAATTTCTCTATATTCCCAGTCTATAGCAGTTTCCGTGAAGGCTCTAGTATTAATTGAAGGACGGGAGAAAATGGGCAGGCAGACAAAAAAAACTGCGCATTGCACAATTCGAGTGCAAGACACAGTTTTTGTAAAAGCCGTCTATTCTTATTCAAACGCAGCTTGAAGCACTTGTTGGTGTTCTGCCCCTCCTAAATTCTTATTTACTACACGGTCCGCTTTCATGTCTAATTCATCCTCGAGCAAATTGACCGGCCGTTGATGGCCAATCAACACCAGTTCGGACCAGCCGTATTCTTTGTGTAACTTCGCCAGTTCAGCGGAAAGTTCACGGTAAAACCTGCGGATCTGTTTTTCTTTCCGGTTGTCGAACTGGTCGACTTGGCTGCTCGACGAAGCTTGGCCTTTGGCGCTTCTTCCTTGAAATTTGCGCCAGTCATCGGTATCCAAATCCAATTCGAATACCCAGCTGTCGTCAATTTCACCCAAGCTGGAATTATGCACCGTAACGGTTTCCGTTTGCGCAACCACGATGCCGGTCTGTGGAAATTTGCGGTCCAGAGCTTCCAGTTGGGAGGTGCTGGCAGAGTCGCCGTAAACAAATTCGTTATCGACATCCAATTGCAAGAAATGCACTTCAAAAAGCCCGTCGCTGCCTTCCGCAAAAACAATGAGGCTGCGCAGCATACGCGGTTCGCTATGTTTCAGCTCCTGTTCAACTTTACCCTTTAGCTCTTGAAAGGCCTTGTGTTTTTCAGCGTCTCCTTCCACTTGCTGTTCGAGTTGCTTGAATCCGTTTTTCAGATGGGTTTTCCATTGGCTTCGCTCTTCCGGCTTGGTGCTTAAATAAATCGACAAGACGCCAGCTTCGGAATTTTCAAGGTTTTTCAGCTGGTTGATTTCTGTAGATAGCCCCACTTGAATCCCTCCTTCATGATGTACCGAACTTCGCCTGGTTCACAGTTCCTCATCGGTTCTCGTCACTTTGCCGCCCAGTTCGTCCACCAATCCATCCAGCACGGATTCTTCGTATTCTTTTCCGATCGCGATGATGCCCGTCGTCCCGAGTTCAATATTGCCAATGGTCTTTTTGAACAATTCTTCAGTGGATTTCAATCGTTTCAATTCCTTACTAGTTCCGATCATGCCGCCTGTCAGCGTACCGAAAAGCACGCCGAACGGCCCGCCCAAAATCCCGACAGCCATTCCGATCAACGCCCCTTTAGTGGCTGTGTTCGATCTGGATAAATCGGCCGCATCTTTAAAAGCGAACGACCCGTTTTCTTCCCGTTCGATCACGACAATCTGCTGCAGCTCGATCTGTCCTTCCACGTGGTATTGCTTGAGCTGGCTGAATAATTGATACGCCTTCAAATTGTCTTCGAATGACAAGGTGATGATGTGAAAATGCTCGGACTTCTTTCTAGCCATCGATATCTCCTCCATTTTTAGTTTTTGGCGGCAGCAGTAGCTCAATTAGTAAATAAATGATGCCAATATCCCGGTAAGGAAGACAGAAGTGATCGTAACGGTCGAAAAGCCGGCAACGACCATTTTCGGCAAAATCTCGTCTTCGATGACCTGGATTTCGTCTTCCGTTTCGCCGATATTTTTGGCTGCTTCCTCACTCAAGATCAAGGTCCCCGGGAATCCGTAAAGCGAGGACAGGCCGATTGCGACGGCCATCGGGTATGTGTAGCCCAAAAATTTGCCGGCCAGCATCGCAAACAGCACAATACCGATGACGCCGAGACTAAACGCGATCAGTAGCGGCACCAATAACTCCACGAGGTCTGCAAACGAAGTCGTTGCAAGCGGCCCGAAAATAATCAAAAGAATCGCCAGCATCATCAAACCGTACGCATCGATGCCATTTAAGACATTTGGTTTCAAGACGCCGGTTGCCCGTAGCGCAATCCCCAGCAGCAATGCGATAACAAAGGTGTTCAACCAGCCATTCGTCAGCCCGCTCAAAAACATGGCAAGAATTACAACGAGCCCGACCACACAGAGAGTTCCTGCCGTCGTCTGGAAGGCTTCCGGCAAGATCGTCTCCTTGACGTCCGTCTTCTCTTCTTCGACAGCTGCTTTTCGGGTAATGCTGCCATCACGCACGCCATCCCGTATCCGCATCGCCTCTTTTCGTAAAATGATGGAGGTAAGCGGAAATCCGATGAGCCCTTGCAAGGCAGCAATCAGCACCGGGAATACAGCGACCGAGATTAATCCTGCGTTCAAGGCCTGTTCTTGGACGATGATGACTGAAATGGTCCCGCCGCTAATCGCTGCGATTGCACTCAATACATAATTCGTGTCCAGCAGCAGCCTGCCGATGGTGAACAACATAATGGCGATCCCAAGGACTGCGGAGACGCCGATCAAGAACGTCCGCCATTGTCGCTTGAATTCATCCAAGCTGATCAATGTGCCCAAATGGACGATGATCATGCCGACAACGGTTTGGCCAAGAGGCAGCAAAGCAGAGGTTGGCAATAAATCTTCCGGAAATAAATTGGTCTTGAATCCGATCAGGAAAATGATCGAGGCGACGAATAGCGACGACAATAAAGCTTTTGTTTTCTTGGAGATGTAATCACTGACTGTCCAGATGAGCATGATAAGGGTAAAGGCGATGATCGGTGTCATGCTGATTCCGCCCTTTTACACAGCAGATAGATCATTGAAAACCCTTGGATGGCCGCAGAAGTTGAAAGGAGTGTTGCTAGCATTCGTTTTTTCGATTCTATTCGCTTAATTCAGCATGGAAAGCAGGCATCCCTTTTACTAATTGCAACGCAAATTCCACTGCATGCTCGAATTCATCAACCGGAATATATTCTTCGACTGTATGGATATTTTCGTAGCCAATAGACACATTGACCACGGCTTTTCCTTTTTCATTAAAAACATTGGCGTCGGTTCCACCGCCGCTCCGCTCAAAGCGGGCTTTTCGCCCTAAAGGCTCTAGGCTGCGCTTGGCATGGGCGAGAAGTGGATGCGCTGGGTCAAATTGATAACCCGTGATCAATTGCGTCGCTTGAAAGTCTAGCTGCGCCCCGGAACGCTCCACTTCCTCTTCCAGCGCTTGTCGCATCGATTCCACTTGAGCTAGGCATTTTTGATGATTGAGAGAACGCACTTCCGCGATCATTTCCATATGATCCATGACGATGTTCATCGCAGTCCCGCCATGAACCTGGCCGATGTTGGCTGTCGTCTCGTCGTCAATGCGGCCAAGCTTCATCCGTACGATTGCTTTTGACGCGACTTCGATGGCAGAAATTCCTTTTTCCGGCTCCAAGCCAGCGTGCGCCGCTTTGCCCGTCACACTGATATTAAGGCGCTGCATGGTCGGGCTCGCGGTAATAATGCCCCCGACCGGGCCGCCATTGTCCAGCACATATCCGTACTGAGCTTGCAGCTGATCAATATCCACTGCTTTCGCCCCAAGCAAGCCTACTTCTTCACCAGGCGTCAAGATAAACTCAAGCGGGCCGTGTTGGATATTTTGTTCTTTCAAGCGCTTGATCAGTTCGAGCATGATTGCGATGCCAGCCTTGTCATCGGCCGCCAAAATGGTCGTCTTATCCGATTCAACGCGGCCATTTTTCTCGATTGGCTGAATCCCTTGGCCGGGAGATACTGTATCGATATGGGACGAGAAAAACAACGGCTCGATGGAAGCATTCCCGTCGAGACGGGCGATGAAATTATTGGCGCCAAGCCCGGTCTGCGCTACTGTGTCGTCTTCCCACATGTCCAAGCCAAGACCTTTAAATCTTTGCACCAAGTCTTTTTGAAATGCTCCTTCCGCAAACGATTCCGAGTCGAGGCGGACAAGCGACTTGAATTCCTCGACTAAACGTTCTGTAGACATGGTTGTCCCTCCTGTTCATGATGCCGCTATTCAATTTTTCGTGAAAACGGATGATCGCGTTGGATGGACTGCTTATTTACTAATAACGCTGAAATTTTGTTTATGCTTTATGCATGCAAAAATGCGCCCGCGTGGAAAATGATCGCATTTTCTATTTTTGGGCTCTGATGTCTGCTTGAACCTATTTACATTTTAGTTGAAGAATTATGTATTTATTTTAATGCGCTAAGCTATGCTCTATAAGAAGTGAAACGAAGAGTGTTTTTGTGAGGGAACGTACATTGAGATGGAATGATTTACAGTGGATTTGGTCAAATAAAATTAAATGTAAAAAAATTGAATAAAATAGAGTCTAATTGAATTAATATCTTTATACAAAATTGGGTTTTATCTAATGAAATATAACTAGGAATATTAACATAACCTTAGTTACCCGATTATTCAGAAAAATAACCTTCTTTTTAGCTAGAAACAAATTTTTTATGCTCAATCCACAAATTTTTGAACCATAAATTTTTCATTCCTGAGAGTCTAGCGTGATTGAGCCATTTACGGGTAAGGAGGAATAACAGGAACCAACTTTTAATGGAAAGGACTTGTTATGACACAATCTCTTATCAGCTTGCTCATTCTCGGTTTTATCGTGATAACTCATATTCTAGTTTGGAAATGGGCCGCCTATATTCGAGAAAAATATGCCAACGATGCCAGGAAGAGGCGGATTGCTGGGGGCATCCTTTTTATGTCCCTTGCGGCATTGTTCGGTTTGTCCGCGCTCTTTCTCATGCAATCTTAATCTTCTTTTTAAACATCGCGAAATCACGAAAGGATAGGATAGGACGTGACACAGCTTTTTATTTCATTGGGGCTTTTTGGTTTTATTGTTATGACTCACCTTCTGGTCAGCAAATGGGCTCGACATTTTAACGAGCAACACGGAAACGACCCGCAGCAAACACGAAAAGGCATTTTGATGATTACGATCCCCCTCATAGCCATTTTCCTGAATGCGGCTTTGTTTTTGTTTCAAACTTCTCAATAAACGTCACGTAGAAGCTTTAATAGGTACATAGTTACTATTTTAATGCAACATACTGGAATTATAATAAGAAAAAAACTGAAAAAGGCAAACTTACCTGAAAAGGAAGGACGCAAAGCCATGAGCCTACCCACTGCTTAAGCAGTGCACGGTCGTCAGGTTGCCAGGTACCCATTCTGTGGGCCTCGGCTAACAGAATGGAGGAAAAGAATATGTTGAAGAAAGCGGCGATGTTGATGTTCGCAATGTCTCTCATGCTGACAGCGTTCAGCCATGCAGAAAATGTACAGGCAAGCGGCGATGCGCCTGATACCCGTGCCACTTGGCTATGGAACCCATGGATGTTCGTGAAAGATGAAGCAGCTGTGCTCGCTTTTCTCGAAAACAAAAACGTCAATAAAGTCTACGTTCAAATCGACCGCGACATTCCTAAAGATACGTACCGCAGCTTTGTCACGCAAGCGCACGCACGCGGCATAGCCGTGTTCGCACTCGACGGGGCGCCTTCTTGGGTTGCGCCAAAAGGTTATACAAATCAGAATATGTTGATGAACTGGCTGAGCAATTACCAAAGCGGGTCGACGGAGCAGGCGAGTTTTGACGGCATCCATTTGGATGTGGAGCCTTATTTGTACAGCGGATGGAATTCGAATCGCGCTACTACAGTGAAGTCCTATCAATCGCTTCTGCAAAGAGCCGTCGTCAGCTCATCTCAATTGAACTTGCCGCTCGAAGCCGACATGCCTTTTTGGTTCGACGAAATTCCTTACAATAATACCTTTGGCAGCGGATTATTGGCTGAATGGGTCATTGCAAATACGGACGGAGTCACATTGATGGCTTACCGGGATTCAGCCCCGATGATCATCGAAATCGTCAAAAACGAAATCGCCATGGCCGAAAAATACGGCAAACATGTGGTGGTGGGCGTAGAAACAGGCACAACCGATGAAGGCAGCATCATCACTTTTGCAGAGGAAGGCGAAGCGTTCATGAATCTTCAGTTGGGCGAAGTGGCCGCCCATTACTCGGGATACTCTGCCTACGAAGGAATTGCTATCCATCATGTTGGCAGCTGGATGACGCTCAAGCCATGAAAAGATCAGACACTTCTCATGATTTTTGGAAGTGTCTTTTTGTTTTTTCATTTCTCGCACTCTGTTTTGCAGAGAACCGGAAAAATTTCATTGGAAAGTCACTTTTGAAAGAGTAAATCACTTACGTAGAAGCTGATTGATGTTATTCTATAAGTGGAAAATATTATCTATTTAACTATTTAAATGACATATTACGGAATATCCTTTGCGAGCTTAAAACTCCGCATATCGTCCCATAGCAAGTTCGGGACATTCTTCGAAGGACGGTGAAAGAAATTGGCCCAAACAGATTACAAAGCTTTACTTGCCACACGAATGGAACGGGATTTCTCGAAATGGGCTGCTCAAGGCCTGATCCAAGAGCGTGAAGTCTATCGGTTTTTGCATACGATGAAAGGTACCGCTGGGACGATTGGCATGATGGACCTATCCGAATTTTGTGCACGCGAGCTGGACGCTTTCTCTGAACACAGCACCGAGTTGCTTGCTGTCGATTCACTGGCAGGATTCATGTCTTCATTCCGAAATTATTTTGCAGCTGACGAGTCTGCAAGCCAACAAGAGACAGAGGTGGAGGCACCGGAAAGCAAAGCTTCGAATGATGAAGCCCTCGTATTGGTCATCGATTCCGATGCTGAATTTGCCGCGAAGCTCAAAGAGACATTGGAGCCTAAAGGCATTCCTGTCGTCATCGCTTTGAATGGCCAAAAAGGCACGGAATTATTTTACACATTGCATCCGCAGATGGTGTTATTGGATGCAAAGCTGCCGGATGCCGATGGGTTCAACCTAGCCGAAAGAATCGCCGAAGCCGGCAGAAGCCGACACCTTCCCCTCGCTATCATGAGTGAAGATGACCGAATTGATAACCAAATCCGGGCAATGGAAGTCGGTGCCACCGATTTCTTGGCCAAGCCATTGAATATGGCGTATTTCCTCCCGTATTTAGCAAATCGCCTGCGGGGCCAGGAAATCATCTTGCAAGTCACGCGAATTGATGAATTGACCGGAGCCGGAAATCGCCAAGCCTTTGATGAAGTCTTGCTACAAATGACCAATCTCGCAGAACGAACCGGAAAGCCTTTTACACTGGCATTGCTTGATTTGGATTATTTCAAGAAAATCAATGATGACTACGGGCATTCATCCGGAGACGAAGTTTTGCGTTCATTCAGCCAATTTGTGCTGAACTTGAAGCGAGATTCGGACTCGTTCTTCCGCTACGGCGGAGAGGAATTCGCATTAATTCTCCCCGAGACCAAGCCGCAGGAAGCCGCTGCATTCATCGCTCACCTGCATAAAGCGCTATCTGAAACGGAATTCACCGTCAACGCCACTGCGCCGCTTCGCTTGACATTCTCCGCAGGAGTGAGCGAATACCGGCTCAAACAGGAAACGATCGTCGACAAAGCCGACAAAGCTTTGTACCAAGCCAAACGAAACGGTCGCAATCAGACGATGGTGTACGAATCCGAAGAACACGATTTGAAGCGCAAACTGAATATCGTCATTGTCGATGACGACTCGCTTGTGCGCAAATTGGTCGCCAGGCAATTTTCCAATTGGAAAGCGGAGGATTTCGATATTCACATCGAAGAATACGCAGACGGTCTCGCGCTGGTCGATTCCGACTGGTACCGGCCGGACGAGAATTACATGATCTTGCTGGACGGCGTCATGCCGAAGATGGACGGGCTCGAGGTGCTGAGCCATGTGCGCTCGCAATATCCGCATGACAATATCGTCGTCTCCATGCTCACGTCCCGCAACAACGAATCCGATATCGTGTTGGCCTTGAAGAGCGGAGCCGATGATTACATCGTCAAACCGTTTTATGCACAGGAAGTCGTAGCTCGTGTCCAACGGCTCACAAAGAGGATGTTCCAGTGAACTTGTCGCATTTCTGGATCCTCATAATCTCCCTGTTCTTCGGCCAATTGCTTCTCTTGTTGACCTTAGCTTGGCGCAAGCAGCAATCGAATAAACGAGAAGCCACCATCGACCATCAATACAGTGCCTTAGCCGATTCGTTCAGTTCTTATATGATGGACCCTTCAGACGAACGGTTCATCCAAGAATTGAAAGCTTCTCCTTATCAATTGATCGTACTTGAACGCTTATTGAATCATTACGTATCCGTCACTAAAGCGGGAGCTGATTCACCCGCGGTTTCACGCCTGTCGGAAGAATTCCTTTCCGAGCGCTATATGAAGCTGCTCAAGCGCGGAAACTGGGCGATGCGAATGAACACTTTGTATTTCATCGAAGATTTCCGGATGGAATCACTCGTGCCGCAGCTAAAGGAAAAATTAGCGAAAAGTTCAAAGCTCGACCAAGAAACGCAGCAATTGATCCGCACGCTCGCTTCTTTAAACGAGACAGTGGCCATTGAGGCGCTTGCAAAATACCTCGATGCCCCGGCCCGGTTGTATATCGATGTATTCAAACGGCTGGATGAACTGACGAAACTAGACGAGCTGGATGCTGCATTAAAAGATGAAAATACCAACCAGACGCTGAAGCATTCTGCCGTTTCCTATATCGGAATGGCGGGAATGACGCTGTTTCTTCCACGCGTTGAAGAAGAATTGCAGCACCCCGAGATGGAGATGCGCATTCAGGCATTGAAAGCGATCCTTCATCTTCAATACATGAATTCCCCAAGCGCCCTTGCGCCGTTTTTCGAGTCGACCGCTTGGCCGGAGCGCATGTTTGCCGCTCAGATTGCCGGGAAATTGCAATTGTCGCGCTATAAGGAAACGCTTGGCGAGCTGCTCGGGGATCCGGTCTGGTGGGTCCGCCACTCATCCGCCGAAGCCTTGACGCAGTTTTCGGAAGGGGATATCGTGCTGACTCATCTCGCAGAAAGCCATCCCGACCGCTATGCACGCGATATGGCGAATCAATGGAAAACCTCCCTTCTAGGAAGTGAACAATAATGCAGGAAATAGCGCTGATTTTATCCTATATCGTCATCGCCTATATGCTTTTTTCAAGCCTGAGCTACCTTGGTCTTTTTGCACTGGCATATGGGAAAGTCAAAAAAGAAAATAAGCTTGATAAGCGAGAGTCTACAGAGGATTTTTTAAGAAACCAATCGACCTATCCAGTGTCGATCCTGGTGCCTGCATACAATGAAGAAGTCGGCGTTGTCAGCACGGTGCGTTCGTTATTGGCACTGGAATACCCTGAAAAAGAAATCATCGTTATTGATGACGGATCGAAAGACAGCACATCGCTGCGCATGATCGAAGAATTCAAAATGAAGAAAATCCCTTTCGCTGTCCGCACACACATTGAGACCGCGGAAATCGAGGCCATTTATCAATCCTCGATCTTCCCTTATATCCGCCTCATCAAAAAAGCGAACGGCGGCAAGGCGGATGCGTTGAATGCCGGGGTCAATCTCTCTTCTTTCCCATACTTCTGTGCGATTGATGGAGATTCCATTTTGGAAAACGACGGCCTGTTAAAATGCATGAAACCGATTATCGAATCAGACGGACAAATCATCGTCACCGGCGGATCTGTCCGAATCGCCAACGGCTCGACCATTTCAAGAAGCAAAGTGGAACTGATTGGCTTGCCGAAAAGCCCAATCGTCCTCATGCAGATCGTCGAGTATTTCCGCGCCTTCTTGATCGGCCGTCTGGCGTTGAGTCATTTGAATATTTTGTTGATCGTCTCCGGGGCATTTGGCGTCTTCAATAAAGAGCGCGTCATCCAAGCCGGTGGCTACAATAAGAACACGGTCGGTGAGGATATGGAATTGGTCGTACGGCTGCACCGTTTGCTGCGGGAAGAAAAATCCAAGCAGCGCATCGAATACATCCCAGACCCTGTCTGCTGGACGGAAGCCCCTGAATCGCTGGAAGTGCTCAGGTCTCAGCGGATCCGCTGGCAGCGCGGACTGCTTGAAACTTTGTGGAATCACAGAAAAATGATGCTCAACCCGAGATACGGCTCGATCGGTTTGTTTTCGATGCCTTATTTCTTGTTTGTTGAACTACTCGGCGCCGTATTCGAGTTTATCGGCTATTTTATCATTTTTGGCGGTTTTTTCTTCTCGCTGGTCGATCCGCAAGTCGCCGGTGTCATGTTCTTGGTGACGGTATTCTACGGATCGCTCATTTCGGCACTCGCCGTGTTGCTAGAAGAATTGACGCTCCACAAATACCCGAAAGTCTCCCATTTGATGCGCCTGTATTTCTGGGCATTGACTGAGGCATTTTGGTATCGCCCGCTTATGGTATTGTGGCGGGTCAAAGGGATTTTCGCCACTTTCCAAAAGAAAGCACATTGGGGCGATATGAAACGCAAAGGAATTTCGACTTAATTGCAAGGAGGGATACTTATGAAGAAAATACTAGTCGCAGATGATGAAGATATTTTGCGCATCCTGATCGCGGATACATTGGAAGATGACTTCCTGATAGAAGAAGCCGAAGACGGCAAAGAAGCCCTGGAGAAGATCCGGTCCAATGACTACGATTTGGTCGTGTTGGATTATATGATGCCGTATTTGACTGGTATGGAAGTGCTGGAGGAAGTTAGAAAAGACCAAAACGACACGAAAGTGCTAATGCTGACAGCGAAAGCGCAAGACGCGGACCGCGAGAAAGCCATTTTGAACGGGGCAGATTATTTCATGTCCAAACCTTTCAGCCCGATGGAACTCTTGGCGCTTGTGGAAGATATATTGGTGTCTTGATAAACTGTGTTCTCCGAAGCTTGGGTAGCCCAATGCTTCATTAGGATGAGAAAGGCTTTCGCACCCTATGTTTATGTAAAATTAAAAAATAGTTAACGCTACAAAAAACGACCAGCCTTTAACTTAAGGGCTAGTCGTTTTTTTTTATTATCTATAATCTATATTTCTCAGCTCTCCGGCTCGTCGTCCAGGCCGTGTGTGGCGTAGAAGATGACACCGTTTTGCTCTTGCCCGTTTTGGATGTTCTTCATCACTTTCGATAAATTCACCGGCGCATACGGTTTGGTCAGGTAATGATTGATCTTGCTGATTTTATTGGCATCGGTTGATGGATCCAGTGCAGAAGAAATGACAATTGGGATATTCTGTGTCGCCGAATCTTCTTTCATCATATCGACCAGGTCCCAGCCGCTCAATTCCTCGCCGAGCATGATGTCTACGACAGCGCCGACCAGAGGCGTACGCTTCGCTTCTTTAAATGCTTCTTTCGGCGAAGTGTGATAAATCACTTTAAAGCCGTTGAGTTTCAGCTCTTCTGACAACAGCAGGGCAAGGCTCATATCGTCTTCCACAATCATCACAGGCGGATTCTCTTCAATGCCTTCGTGCGCAGCATGATCGTGCAGCCCGGCAATAAGAGGCAAGTCAAAGTGGATCGTCGTACCTCGCCCTTCTTGTGATTCAATCCAAATCTTGCCGTCGTGCTTGACGATGATTTCCTGGCAAATCGCAAGTCCAAGCCCGGTGCCGCCGATTTTGCGGCGCGAACTATTGTCGATGCGCTGGAATTTGGAAAACAGCTTCGGAATGTCTTCAGCCGGAATGCCGATTCCTTCGTCTTGAATCGACACGCGCAAATTATTGGCGTGGTTTTTCATGCAGATGGTCACATTGCCGCCTTCTGGGGAAAACTTGATGGCATTGCCGACCAGGTTCATCAATACTTGTGCCAGGCGCTCTCGGTCGCCTTCTACTTTGACGTCTGATGCATCATCGACCAAGACGATCGAATGCGTCGATTGCGTCCTGAATTTTTCGGCCGCTTCAATGACCAGCTCATTCATCAACAGCTTATCCATCCGGTACACTTGGTCACCGGATTCCATCCGCTGCAAATCCAGGAAGTCGTTGATCAAGTTGGTCAAACGCATCGCTTCTTTATAGATCGTCCTCAAATAGCGCACTTGCTTGTCCGGTTTCAATTCCTTATTGAGCAGCAGCTCCGTAAAGCCAAGTACGCTCGAAAGCGGTGTCCGCAGCTCATGGCTGACAGTGCTGACCAATTCGGATTTCATCTTGTCGACTTCGTGTTCTCTCGTGATGTCGCGGTGCACAAAGATCGTCCCTGTACGTTCCCCATCTACAATGACCGGGGTGCTATAAACATCGATGACCCGTTCATATGGGGCTTTGACCGTATATTGGAAGGTCTTTGCTTCGTTTCCTTTTTCATGGATGCAAACGCTGAGGAAATCGACCATCGCTTGTGAATCGGTCGTTTGTTCGGCCATCCGGTGAATCCATACATCTTGCGAAATGACTGCATCCAGCGGCGCATTGCCGCAGCTCAGCATCGTGCACATCGTTTCATTGCGCTGCACCATGCTGCCATTTTTCGCAATGAATTGGATGCCTTCATTGATATTATTGACAATGCGTTCGTTCAATGTCCGTTCATGGATTGCCGCGTCGTACAATTGGATCCGGTCGATTGCCAAATGGATGCGTTTCAGCAATCCATCGATATCGGCTTCTTCCTCTTTTGAAAAGGCTCTGCCGACACGCGACAAACCGATCAGCGCGATGCCTTCGTTTTGCTCATTTTTTACAGACGCGTATAAATCATGGATATAAACCGGCCCGTCCACAAAGCCTTTTTGCTCCAGCGCTTCCCTTGTGACCGTAAAGGATTCATCTTCTCTCAGACGCGTCGATAGGTAAGGAATTTGCTGCTCCTGGAATTGCTCGAACATATTCTCCGTGAAGCCTTTCAGCGCGTATTCGCCAGAACCCGGAAGCCATAGCACACCCGTATCAATCTCGTACGTGTCGGTAAAATACTTGAGTGTGGCATTGATCAATTTCTGTTTATCTAACGTAAACGACAGGATATGGTTCAAATCGTTGAAGCGGATCAAGCGGTCCTTCGTCTTCCCGGTTTCTTCCAGTGCAACTTGCAGTTCTGCCTGCTTTTCCTGCAGCTGGCCCTTGTTCACCAATAATGCCTGGTTTTGGGAAGTGAGGTCTTCCTGGTTTTTGCGGATGGTATTCATCATTCGGTAAAAAGTCATCGACAATAAGCCGATCTCATCTTTCCGTTCGATAGGAGTGTAAGAAATCTGCTCGCCTTTTCCGAATCCTTCGATAGATTCACGCATACCTTCCAAAGGTTTGACAAGATCGTTCATGGCTCTATAAATAATCAACGCTGTAATGATAAATAGTAGGATAAACAATAAAATAAGCGCAAACGAAAAGTTTTCCGACTGTCTGATCATATCTTCGTTCAGTTGTTCGCGTTCTGCCTCGGAAGTAGATTTATATTCATCGGCAAAAGCGACGAATTCATTAACTGTGGTATTGGTCCCGCCCCTTGAAAGGTTTCTTAGTTCTTCATAATCATCATTTTGTACAGCTTCAATCGCTTGGGGCAGTACTTGTCCCTCAAATGTAGCGATAAAGCTTTTTAACGCTGAAATTCGCTGCTGTTCTTCATTTTTTATAGATAAATTTTCTATTTTTCCGATTGAAATTTTCAACTCGTCCAATTCTATATAAGCCAACCTAAGCTCTTCCTCATTCTGGAAAGCGTAATATCCCCTTGTTCGGAAAAAAAGCTGGCTCAATGATTGGGAAAGTTCCTGGAGTGTATCTTGCTTTTCAGCAAGCAAATCATACTCCGCTTGCTTGTCTTGCCGTTGTTTATCCATGTAAAAATAAACTCCGGCAATTAATATGCTGCAGATGAGTAAAGAAGATAAAGTCAATCTAAGATATTTATGCCTAATGCCTTTTTCCGATGATACATGCATGATGCCTCGCTCCCAGCTTTTCCTTGGTTTTATATAGCAAATAAAAATTTCAAAATTTAACCTTCATTGTAAAATTCCTTCTCTTGCCATAGTATACGATTTTCACTATTTTTAGAATCTTTTTTCTCGCTGTTCCTCATGTATATCTGCAAGCAGCCATTAAAAAAAGACCTTTTGAGGCAGCGACTGCCTCAAGCTTTGGTGCACTTTCCCCGAAAACGATGGCCCGGCTTTACAGAATCGGCGACACCAATTTCGCGATATCCTGTTTGGCTTTTTCAATCCAGTGCTGATCCTTGAAGTCCGCTTCCGTCAATTCGACAGAGAGTTTGCGGTCCTGCAGGAACAAATCCGCCATTTCCTGTGCCGATTCAGCATCGTAAACGAAGGCGTTCAATTCAAAGTTCAAGGCGAAGCTGCGGACATCCATATTGGCCGAGCCGACCGAGAACGCCTGCCTATCAACAACGAGTGTTTTGGCATGCAGAAACCCATTCTGGTAGCTATAGACTTTGACGCCATCTTCGAGCAATTCGCGGGCAAAGGACAGCGTCGCCGAATGGACGAAGAGGTGATCCGCCAAATGCGGAATCATCAGCTGCACGTCCACTCCACCAAGCGCCGCGGTCCTTAGGGCATCCATGATGGATTTATCCGGAATGAAATAAGGTGTCTGCAAATAAATCGATTCCCGGGCATGATGAATCATCTTCAAATAGCCGTTCTTGATGTCTTCATGCGTTTCCAGTGGCCCGCTTGCCACCATTTGCATCGGGACGCCAGACGAATGATCCATTTTCGGAAAATAGGTTTCCGCATATTTCATCGGGTATTTCTCAGCAGCTTGGTTCCAGTCGATGAAGAACCTGTTTTGCAGGGAATGCACCGCGTGCCCTTCAATGCGCAGATGCGTATCGCGCCAATAGCCGAACTCTTTTTTCTTGCCAATGTATTCATCGCCGACGTTAAAGCCGCCAGTATAGCCGATATGTCCGTCGATGACCGCCAATTTCCGGTGATTTCGGTGATTGAGCCGCGGATTGATGCTCGTCAGCATGGCCGGCAAAAATGCAGCCGACTTGCCTCCTGCTTCGTGGAACGCATCAAAGAAATGCTTCGGCAGGCTGCTCGATCCTAAATCGTCGTATAAGACCAGGACTTTGACACCTTGCTGCGCTTTTTCAGTCAGCAGTGCCAAAAGTGCTTGGCCAAGATCGTCGTCATTAAGGATGAAATACTGGAGGTGGATATGTTTTGAGGCAGCGCGGATATCGTCGAACAAGGCATCAAACTTCCGTTTGCCGTCGTTGAAGATTTGAATATCAGCGGCTGTCGACAAAGGCGCGTCGGTCCGCGCAGCATTCATTTGGACAATGTCCATCCATTTCTGTTCGAGTCCAGCAGGCGGCTGGAAATTTTTTAATTTCATTTCGGACAGCTGCTGGTCCTTCAGATCCGTGAAGTCGCGGTTCTCATAAGCAACCGGCCGTTTCAGCCGGCTTCGCCTCAAAGGTTTCCCGAACAATAAATACAGCACAAAGCCAAGAATCGGGATAAAGAACAGGATCAAGATCCATGCCCATGCCGAAGAAGCCGTTTTCCGTTCGAAAAACAGAATGAAAAATGCCAGTACAATATTTACAATTATAAAAAGGTTACTTATAGCACTGAACCACTCAAATGAAATCTTAATCCCCCCTCGAGCTCCGGCTTGGTTATGCAATTTCTATTTGAAAAAATCCTCAGTCACCGCCTGCTAAAGAGCTGGTGACTAAGGCATTCCCTTATGCGAAGTTTTCCACTTATTCTTCGTCTTCTTCGTCCGCTATCGGTTCTTCAGGAACCATTTCTTCTTCGCCCTCTTCCGGTGTCACATCGATGTCTTCGTCTACAGGCTGCTCATCTTCTACGTCCCCGCAAGCTGCCAGCATGCCGATAGACAAAAAAGCCGCTGTCCCCAGTTTCAACCATTTTGATTGAGCCATTTGAGAAACCTCCTTTTCATTATGGGCTCTCAGTCCCTTTTCCTTGTGCTATCCCTTTACCCTTTGATGAGACAATAAAGGGGCCCAGGTTTTCACTATTTTGATTTCGGCCGGGAAGCCGCAAATTCATTTTTCTTCGTTAACTCAAACCCAAGCTGTTCAATAGCGATCTTCAAAGTCGCTTCCATTCGTTCGCCTTTCAGGGAATGGGCAAAATGCGGGACTTTCATGGCCATCGTCGGCAAAATGCCGGTGATGATCGGGGTGATTCCCATGATCTTCAAGGCTTTGATCAAGTCCAGCAAAGGCTCTTCGATGCGCGGGTCGATTTGCGTAATTCCCGAGAAATCCAAGATCAGGAAATCGATGCCTTCGCTCGCTTTCATCACGACGTCCTCGATCAGCTGGTAAGCACGTTCGAGCGTAATGTGGCCGATGATCGGCAGGATCGAAATCTCATCCGACAAAGGCACAAGCGGCGACGACAAGGTCTGGATTTCCTTTTGGGCTTTGTCGAGTTCCAAAATATAGCTCAGCAAAGAAGACATCATCTCGAACATCTCCTGCTGCTCTTCCGTGAACGAAACCGGATGCTTGTCCAAGCCGCAAATCGTGCCGTACACTTCCCCGTTTTCGTAATAGATCGGGATGCCGATGAACGCGCCGTTGCCGAATTGTGCCGAAATCTCAAGCTTGCCGGCATTGTCGTCTTTTGAGATGTCTTCGATCAATAGCGGCTCCTGCCCATAATTGATCGCTAAGCTGCAGAAAGTCTGGTCAAGCGGCGATTGGCTGTCTTCCACTACCAGCTCTTCATGTCTATTGAACGCTTTCTTGATGGTATTGGTTTTTCCATCATTTTCAGCAATGAAGAGCGTGTTGATATCCATTTGCTTGCTCAACATGTTCAAGATCTGATTAGCTGCATCATTGAAGTTCTGAAATTTTCTGGAAGGGCCGATTGTCTGGTGGTGCATGTGATCCCTCCTCTATGGGGAGTGTCCAATGAGAAAATTGGCGCACTTTTCCTAACGATACTATAAGCCGTTCTTTGAATGCAATGTGCAGGATTTCTGGTATCGCCGCAATCGGCGGAACCCGTACTCCACAAAGTTTTGGGCTAAATGAAAAACCAGTCTTAAGCCTGGTTCGATACTGATTGGTACTGTGGTGAAGCAATCAATTCGTCTTCCATCAAGACATATGGATGGGTTTTCATCAAGCTTTCCCTTAAATGAACAGGCATTTTCTTTTTTTCGTAAGCGCAAACCAGCGGGAAATCAAATTCGTTCACTGCGCGATCCGCAATCTTTTCGAAATCTTCTATAAGGAATAATGGTTCTTTCACACTTTCCCATTCCACATGCGCCCATGACCGGAAGCTCAATTTGTTTTCAATATAAGGGGCCACGGTTTTGGTGAAATACTCATGGATGGCGGGTGGATGGTAACTTCCACTCGACCAATAGAAATGAAGGCTATTGACGAAATGTACGTTATTTATTTGTTGTTCACTATATAGTTTGCCCATCTCTTGTTTGATTTTGAACGTCACTCTCTCATTTTCAACAATCAAAATATGATCACCGGCGTGAATTCCCTCATCTATGTAGTTCAATAGCTGTCTCACATAATTTTCAGTTCCATCGAAAGCATATAGCACGTGAACACTGCGCTGGCTTTCAAGCAATTGATCCATCTTACTTCTCAAGCGATCTACCTTCTTTCTCTACGTAATTTCAACCAAAAAAGAAGTTCAATACTCGACAAACTGGAGAATCGAGAATAACAGCTTTCTTTCCATTAAATTATACCATTACCCTGTACTTTTCTGCTGTTATTCTTTTGTATGCCCGCCAACCTGGACGTTAAGCACTATACATACTGTTCCAGAACTTATATAACAGGAGGGAACGCAGTCCCAATCAAAAAAAGAAAGGGCCTGGGCCCTTTCTTTTTCAATCGTAAATTACTGTTTTTTAGTTTGACGATACGTTAGTGTTCCAGCTGCCATGAAGATCAATGTGCTAAGTGCTACCCACAAGATCATTGTATTGGATTGGCCAGACATGCCGCCGAATCCAGTTGAAGGCATTTTGTCAGGAGCTGTGTTCTCGAAGTTCTCTGGGAATTGGTCGACGATTGCGCCGCTCAATCCTTTACCGATATCGAACATGATCGCATAACCTGTGCGGTATGTGTCATATGAAGCGGCATAATCACCGTTCACGTATTGCTGGAATGTATCTACAACGGATTGTTCATGCGCTTCCACGCCTGCAATCGTTTCATCCAACGGCATGCGGTCTTCAGTTGCTTTATTCAAGAATGTGCCAAGATCTGTTGCGAATGTGCTAGTCAAAGTAGAGACGGCTTGCTCTTTCGCTTGCTCATCTTCTGAAGCTGTCGCATTTGCCAAGTCACCTTGGACGGCGATGTGTTCGTTATTCCATAGTTCAACAAACTGGTTGCTTGCTTCTTCACCATAGACTGAAGCTAGCGCTGAACGGAACTCTTCTGTGTTTTGGTCTTGTGCCCAGTTGACGAAATCGAAGTCAGCTGAACCATTGTAACCTTTTGCCATGCTCAATTGCGCAAGGGCAAAATGTTCTGCTGCAATGCGGTTTACTGTCGAGCGGAAGTCGCCGGCTGGTGTGTTCGGGTCAGAAAACTGATCCGGGAATTGTGCCGAAATCGCTCCGCTGATTGCGCTGCCTGCACCGAAGATTTGCGTGAAGCCTTCAAGGTACATCGTGTAAGCAGCTTCGTAATCGCCTTCTACATAAAGATCAAACGTATTTTGTACGTAATCTTCGTGTTCACGAAGTGCGGCTGTCGCACCGTCTTCCGGAAGATTGCCTTCCGTTGCCGTGCCAAGGAATTCGCCCATTTCATCGACGAACGACTGGATTTGAGCTAATGCTTCTTCTTGCATCGCGGCGTCATCCGCTTTCACGGCCGCTGCGTATTCATCTGTTCCCATATTGTGCTTATCGAAGATTTCAACGAAAGCCGCTCCGCCATCTTCCCCGTAAACGGAAGCGATGACCGGTTCCATATCGGCTGCATTTTCATCGAGTGCTGCCATGGCTTCTTCTGCCGCTTCGTCGCCATCATAAATTTTCATCATGGAATCCACTGCGAGCGCATAATGCTCGGACAATAGCGAATCCAAAGTTGCGCGAAGTTCGACGCCTGTTGTTTCCGTCGGCGGTGCTTCTTCAGCTGCCAACACTGTAGATCCGATTCCCGGAACTAAAAGTGATGCACCTACTACTGGTAGTAAAAGCTTTTTCATTTTCATCTAACCACTCCTCTGTTTTGTTTTCTTATAAGCTCAACGGAGCGGGTTTCATTTTAGATCACTTTTTTTAAAAAAAGTTTTTAACTGTTAAGCGGTTACATTGGAAAAGCCAGTTTAGCGCCCATTTCAGGTGGTAGTTAAGATAAAGTATCGTCATTTAAATACGAAGGCCCCGGCACAAGATATGGCCGGTCAGATAACAGGATTTTCAAGAACACACTATATAGAGGAGGAACAGAACATGGGTAAATTACAAGATAAAGTAACCGTCATTACAGGCGCGGCGACAGGCATCGGGAAAGCAACAGCGGAAGTATTTGCACAAGAAGGTGCGATTGTCCTGCTTGCGGATATTAAAGAAGAAGAATTGCAGGAAACGGTCACCAAAATCAATGAAAACGGCGGCACGGCGAAAAGCTTCCAAGTGAATATCGCCAAGGAAGAGGATGTCACATCTTTCGCCAATCAAGTAAAAGAACAATACGGAACGGTTTATGCGTTGTTCAATAACGCCGGGATCGACCAAGAAGGCGGCAAAGTGCATGAATATCCGGTCGATTTATTCGACGACATCACTGCTACTGATTTGCGCGGCACTTTCTTGATGAGCAAATATTTCATCCCGCTCATGATGGACAATGGCGGGGCGATCGTCAACAACGCTTCCATGTCCGGCAGCTTTGCCGATTTGGACCGCTCGGGCTATAATGCAGCGAAAGGCGGCATCATCAACTTCACGAAATCCATCGCCATCGAATACGGAAGATCCGGCATCCGCGCCAACTCCGTATCTCCTGGCACGATCGAAACACCTCTGATCGACGAATTGGCCGGATCGAAAGAGGAAGAAGCCGGACGGGAGTTCAGAGAAAGCAATAGATGGCTTGCTCCTCTAGGTCGCCTTGGCTTACCGAAGGAAATCGCTACGACGGTACTATTCCTCGTTTCAAGCGACAGCTCTTACCTGACGGGCCAAGACATCGTCGTAGACGGCGGGCTTACCGCTTACACATGGCCGGGCAAAATGGTCATGGACGACAGCTGGAAGAAAACGACCACAAAAGAACAATAAGACTACAAAAAGAACCCCAAACGGCAGCTGCCTTCAACAGCAGCCCGTTCGGGGTTCTTTCCTATTTCTATTTAGTTTTTTGTTTCGGTGTAGACTTAAGATTGCCTGCCTTCACGTCCAATTGCTCGGGCCGCTCGAGCTTCACTACCGCATACGCGAGCCTCATCAACACCATGACCATTACACCAACACCGACAGCCAAATAAATCATCGTAAAGCTTCGGCTCAGGTTGCCGCTGGGCACGAGACCCGTATCAACTCCTGTGGGAATCAGGCTGACGAAGGCAAAATAAAAGGCATCAAAAAAGGCCCAGCCTTCTATTTGATAATAGAACAAAGTCCCTGACAGCACGATGAATGCCAAAGTCAGCAGCAAGGTCCTGAACAAGGGCTCTTTGCCGATGCGGTAAATGGCCGACAACAAGCGCCTTAAGGTCAATACGAGTGAAATCATCCTGTCATCACGCCCTTTTCTTTACGCATACTTGGTCAATAACGCCGTTGGGATGTGGCAATAATCATCCGGACATCTGTCCAAACGGTCCTGATGCTCTGCTGCGCTCGCTATATAATTCTCAAGCGGCAAGACTTCGACTGCGGTGCGTGCCGAATCCGTTCTTTCATTAATGAAGGCTTTCGCAGACGCCGGTCCTGTATTTCTCGCCGACATCCTCGCCTTGTTTATTGACGCTATAGGGATCGATGATTTCAAAGAAATACCCCATCAGTTGTTGGACCGACACGCGCGAAGGATCGAATGTAGTTTTGACGCATTCCGCGTATCCATCATAATCGCCTGCTAGCGATTGCGTCCTGCCGTTTGCCCGTCCCGCTTCGGTCGACTCCACACCCGGCAAAGTCTTGATGAACGCCTGTACGCCCCATAAGCATCCGCCTGCAAAATAGATGGTCTCCATATTGCCACTCCTCTTCCCCTATCAATGGATCTTTCTATCGCTCTCTCTCACGAGCCGAGCTGTTTCATTCAGTATAGCATTTCAAGGAATTCAACATGAACCTTCGTTAATGGTCCCATTTCATTTTTAAGTTCCGTCGGGATTTATTGATTCAATAAACCGCTTTTTGAGAATAATTGGCTGTTTGAATCTCTGGTGTCTTTTTTTTCTAGCGAAATAGCGCTATCGGCAAATTCGATTGGCCTATGGAATATACAAAAGCATTTTCAAGGCTAATTTCCGGCGGTGCAATCTTCACTTTTGGGTGCTCATGAAAATATATACTCTACACTATATATTCAGAATAATTAAATAGTTATGATGTTTTTACCGAGTTGCAATACCGGTAAGACGAGAAGGAGTGACTTTTGATGAGCAAAAAGAAATTACTGACGTTAAGTTTGGCAGCTTCACTCGCATTATCCGCGACAGCGGTTTCCGCCGATACCCTATCTAAACAGGAAACAGAAAAAGTCCATGTCAACAAAGACACACAGACACCTGATTTCATTTCTGGGACATTGACTGAACCGTCCGATCAAGATGCAAAAGAAATTGTCTTTACATATTTGGAAGAAAACGAAGACACATATAAAATTGATAAAAAAGACCTTTCCAGCTTCAAAGTCATCAGCCAGGAAAAAGATGATCTCGGCTTCACCAAAGTGAAGCTCCAGCAGAAATTTAAAGGTGTTCCCGTGTTCGGGTCCGTGATCAACGCCCACGTCGACCAAGACGGTGTGCTTACGTCCATCTCCGGGAATTTGGCGCCGGAATTATACGATAAGAAATCCTTGAAAAAAGGCGCAACCTTGAAAGCCGGCGCTGCAGTCGAAAAAGCAGCGGCTGACCTGAAAGAAAAAATCGGCAGTGCCCCGGAGCTTGAAGCTGAAGTGACACCGGAATTGGTCATCTATTCCAAAGACGGACAAGCCCATTTTGCCTACAGCGCTGAATTCGAATTCCTTTATCCGGAACCGGGGAATTATCAATACTTTGTGGATGCGAAAACGGGTGACATCCTCGATTCCTATAACCAGATCCATGAAGCGAAACCTACCGGCGGCGGTGCGAGTTTGACGGGAGAAGATTCGACAGCGACCGGCAAAGGCGTATTGGGCGATACAAAATCGTTCAATACTTTAGTCAACAGCAGCGGTTCTTACCTGGTCGACCGCACGCGCGGCAGCGGCATTTTCACGTACGACGCGAAAAACCGTACACGTACGCCGGGCACGTTATGGCTTGATAGCGACAATGTCTACAACGCCGCTTATGACGGCGCAGCGGTCGATGCCCATACTTATGCTGGCCAAACTTACGATTACTTCCAAGACGTCCATAGCCGCAATAGCTACGACGGCAACGGCGCTGAGCTGATCTCCACTGTCCATTATGGACGCAGTTATAATAATGCGTTCTGGAGCGGTTCCCAAATGGTGTACGGCGATGGTGACGGCAATACATTCGTGCCGCTATCCGGTGCGCTGGATGTCATCGCGCACGAATTGACACATGCCGTGACGGATACTTCCGCTGACTTGATCTACCAGAACGAATCAGGCGCGATCAACGAGTCGATGTCCGATATCTTCGGAACGCTTGTCGAACACCATTTCAATAACAAGCCGGACTGGCAAGTAGGCGAAGACATCTATACGCCGAATGTCGCGGGAGATGCTTTGCGCTCCATGGAAGACCCGACTTTGAGCGGAGACCCGGATCATTACTCGAAACGCTATACAGGCACGGGTGATTACGGCGGCGTCCATATCAACTCGGGCATCAGCAATAAAGCGGCGTTCCTGCTCGCGAACGGCGGGACGCATTACGGCGTGACGGTCGCTGGCATCGGCAACGATAAAGCGGGCGATATCTACTACCGCACGCTTACGCAATACTTGACGCCGAACTCCAACTACAGCCATTTCCGTGTTTCCACCATCCAAGCGGCAACGGATCTGTACGGTGCATCGAGCGCTGAAGTCGCAAGCGTCAAAGCGGCATTCTCGGCTGTCGGAGTCAATTAAATCCCCAATTTGCCATCAACTCTGGCAATGAATCTTTTACGCAGTGGAACTAAATATGAACACCGATGGAGACACCTTATAACCAAGGTTTCCATCGGTGTTTTTTTGATGGGTACCTTCTTCTGTGGCAAGCTAATTTATCCGCTGCCTCAGCCACGTTTTCGGATGAACATTAATTTCGAAATAGCGCAAAATTTTTTTGCGCAAAAATTTTCGATTTTTAAATTATTGAAAAAATCATTTGCGCCTGAAAGAAGTGCATGGCAAAATAGTTGAAAAGGCTTTCATTATCCTGCATTGAGGAGATGAACCATGAAGAATCAACAGAAAATAGAAATTCCATTTATTATGGCGTTAATTCCATTCGTTGTCATGATCAGCATCATGGCCATCACCATCATTAAATTCGAAGGCAGCCCGCACATCCCATTATTAATCGGGGCAGCTATTGCCGCTTTGATCGGCTGGCGCTACGGTTATAAATGGGAAATCATCGAAGAAGGCGCCTATAAAGGCATCCGCATGGCACTTCCGGCGATTGTCATCATCCTTCTCGTCGGGTTGATCATCGGGGCTTGGATTGGCGGCGGCATCGTGGCCACCATGATCTATTATGGATTGAAAATCATCACCCCTTCCCTATTCCTCGTGACCATCTGCATCATTTGCGCAATCGTCACTTTGGCCATCGGCAGTTCGTGGTCGACGATGGGAACGATCGGCGTCGCGGGAATGGGTATCGGCGTGAGCATGGGAATCCCTGCAGCCATGGTAGCCGGCGCAGTCATTTCCGGCGCTTATTTCGGCGACAAGATGTCCCCGCTGTCTGACACGACCAACTTGGCGGCCGGCATTACCGAAACACCTTTGTTTACGCATATCAAGCATATGATTTATACGACGATTCCCGGCCTCATCATCGCGTTAGTCGTTTACTTTGTCCTCGGCAGGCAGTTTGCGGGAACGGCAGTGGATATCGGCAACATCAACAGCATCCTATCCGCGTTGGAAAGCAATTTCGTGATTTCTCCATGGCTACTGCTCGTACCGCTTGCGGTCATCGTCTTGGTAGCGAAAAAAGTTCCTGCACTGCCCGCTTTGACGATCGGTGTTTTGCTCGGTTGGCTATGTTATGTATTTATCCAAGGCGGCAGTGTAGCCGATGCCGTCAATACACTCCACGACGGGTTCGTGATCTCGAGCGGCAATGAAATGGTCGACAATCTATTTAATCGCGGCGGCATCGAGTCGATGATGTATACGGTGTCCTTGACGATTGTCGCGATGATCTTCGGTGGCATCATGGAACAAGTCGGGATGCTCCAGGCCATCGTCAACCAAATCCTGAAAGTGGCGAAGTCAGCGGGCAGCCTGATTGCCGCAACGATCGTTTCGGCTTTTTTCACGAATGCGACTGCTTCTGAACAATACATATCGATCCTTCTCCCTGGAAGAATGTACGCCAAAGCGTACAGGGACAAAAAATTGCATTCGAAAAACTTATCACGGACATTGGAAGACGGCGGCACCGTCACGTCGCCTTTGATTCCGTGGAATACATGCGGCGTGTTTATTGTGGCGACTCTCGGCGTCAGCACTTTCGCCTACGCCCCGTATGCTGTACTAAACTACACCGTGCCGATTATCTCCATTTTCATGGCATTCGTCGGGCTGAAAGTCGAATTCCTGACCGAGGAAGAATTAAAAGCATTGGAAGAAAAAGAGGCGCGGCAATCCGCGAAAACAGGCACCACTTCAGATTCTGTATTGACGTGAATACCAATAACCCATCAAGCTGCTTAAAGCTTGATGGGTTTTCTTTGCGAAAAGCGACCCGAAGCGGCATCGACCAGAAACTCGTATTCACGCACTGAACTTTCCACTTCCACTTCATAATAGAATTCTTCTTCAAGAGTCAAGTCCACTTTACATTGTTCATCTCTAAATATTGTCAATTTACACAGATTTTTCTGTCAACAACAAGTTCGGAGGCTTGGTTTAGTGTAAAATTAATGGATAGCCTGCTAAAAAATGGGTCAATTAAAATGAAAACGATAGGAGAAGTGACAGGAATGTTGGAAAAAGTAACTGATCGAATTTACTACAATCATGATGCCTAGCAATGAAACAGGCAGACCATTGATTGGACTTATAATTGGAGATGATGATTGTTTAATTGTCGATTCAGGAAATTCACCTAAACATGCACGTGAATTTCAACTTGAGCTAGAAAAAATGGAATTGCCGCCAATTAAGTACTTGGTTCTCACCCATCATCATTGCGACCATTCATTTGGCATGAGTCAATGGAATTTAGTGTCGATTGCGAATTACAAAACAAAAGAGTACTTAAAAACGTATCAAGAAATTACATATGACGATGAAGCGTTAGAGTTGGCTAAGCACAAAGGGATCTTAAATGATTTCTTTGTAACCAGCATTAAAAACGAAATTGAAGACCGCAACAATTTTCAGCCGCTCACTACGGAGCTGTCTTTCGATGGCGAAATGACAATAGATTTAGGCGGAATTACATGCGAACTTCGCCACATCACCAGCCCACATACAGACGATTCGACAATTATCTATATCCCTGAAGAAAAAACAATGTTTTTAGGAGATAGCTTGTATGGAAAAAGAAGCGATGGATTCAATTCTTTTGACGATGAAATAATCTTCCCTATGATGGATTTGATAAAAGAATATGAAGTAGAACATTTTATATCTTCATACGAACCCGCTTTTGGAAACAATGACTTTGTCTCGTTCGATGAGCACTTACGCCTTGGGTTCTCCATTGCAGACAACTGCTCAAGTTTGGAAGCAGGGCTCATTGAATACGAAAACCGATTTGATAAAGAAGCTCCAAATGATCTAGTATTTTTCATGAAAAGCTTTGGGCTTCGATAAGAGCATTATACAGCCACCAAGCTATCAGTTGATTTTCCCCTAATTATGAACAGAGGTGCAAACTGTAACTTTGCACCTCTGTTTTTATATCTTGTTTTCGGTAATTCTCAGGTTTGCAAAAGTACATTCTATTCTGCCAAACAAAAAAGAAGCAACTCATACCCGAGTTTCTTCTTTTTCAATAAGCGGGCTTACGTAGACTTAAAATTAATGTATTGCAGTATGCTTTACTTCAATTCATTGGATTGTAGCTTTATAAATTAACTCGAAGTTGTTGCAAAAATAGATTCGCTGCACTGGAAAAAACCTGATGCTTTTTCCAAATAATATTTAAGTTCGCTTCTAGTTTCGGGCGCAATGGGATAAAACACAGTTTGCTGTCTTCGCCAGTATTCACTAACTTATCCAGACATAATGCATAGCCAATGTTTTCTTCCACCATCAATGCCGCGTTGTAGATCAAATTATAAGTTCCAACCACACGCAGGTCCTCAATGTTTTTCCCGAACCAGCCGGACATTTCATTGCTGACCGCCGTTTGACGAGAGATCAACAAGGGTTTATCCATCAAATCTTCAGGCTGAATAAACGATTTTTGTGCGAGTGGGCTGTCTTTCCGCATCAATACGCCCCATCGGTCCGTCGCCGGCAATTTTATATAATCGTATTTCTGCTTGTCCATCGGTTCGATGACAATACCGAAGTCCAGCAAGCCATTCTCCAATTTATCGGTGATGTCGTCCGCATTGCCGCTGTAGAGATGGAAACGAATGCCCGAGTGGTTTTCGAGCAGCTCTTTGCATGCTGTCGCAATGAATCGCATCGCTTCGGTCTCACCGCCGCCAATATACACTTCCCCGCCAATCTCCTGTTTCGTTCCTTTCAAATTGGCTTCGGTTTTTTCGGTCAATTCCACGATTTCCTTTGCTTTATTGAACAGGAACAGTCCTTCTTCCGTTAAGGTGATTTTCCGGTTTCCCCGCTCAAATAAAGTCGTTCCGAGTTCCGCTTCCAGTTCTTTCAATTGCCGGGATAGTGTCGGTTGAGATAAATGCAGCTGTTTGGCCGCAGCCGAAATATTTTGTTCTTTCGCTACCGCAATAAAGTAGCGCAATACGCGAAGTTCCATAATAGCCTCCTTTTCTTATGCCCCAAAAGCATAATAGATTATTTGATATAGGTATTGGATATCTGAATCCTATCATTTTATGATGAGAACGAATAGATAATTATTTTGAAGGAGGAATTCTACATGGCAATTGAAGGAAAAGTCATCATCATTATGGGAGCATCCAGCGGCATTGGAGAAGCAACAGCCAGAATTTTGGCCGAAAAAGGCGCCAAGTTGGTATTGGCAGCGCGCAGAGAAGATCGCTTGAAAGAGATCAAGGAATCACTGCCGGAAGCACACATTATCTACAGAAAAGCTGATGTATCAAATCATGAAGAAGTGCAGCAAGTCATTAATTTGGCGATTGCCGAGTACGGTCAATTGGATGTACTGTTCAATAACGCCGGGATTATGCCGACCGCCCCGTTGGCTGAAACGCGACGCGACGAATGGAGAAACATGCTGGATATCAATGTCATGGGTGTGTTGAATGGCATTGCAGCGGCCTTGCCGAAGATGGTCGAACAGAAATCCGGCCACATCATCTCCACCGATTCTGTGGCAGGTCATGTGGTCTACCCGCATTCAGCCGTTTACTGCGGAACCAAATTTGCTGTGCGGGCCATTATGGAAGGCTTGAGACAAGAGCAGCGTGAAAACAACATCAAATCCACGATTATCTCACCGGGCGCTGTCCTGACCGAATTGTATACAACCATCAATGATAAAGAAGCATCAGCCGCTCTTCACCAAGCCCAATCAGTGTGGGGACTTGCCGCAGAAGATATTGCTCAGGCAGTCGCGTATGTCATTGACACACCGGATCGCGTGTCGGTCAGCGATATGATCATTCGCCCGACAGCTCAAGAGGTATAAAGGAGGCAACACAAGGAAAGGCGGTATTCAGATGGAGATGCAAGAGTTTATCGATTTTTGCAAAGCAGGCAATCCCATTTCAAGTACGGACAAAGAATTGCACAGCCTTTTGGTGCAAAGCAGTTTTCAAGCCCAGAAGATCATGGTGGAGTTGAACTCAACTTTTAACACCCAAGAAGAAATCGTCGCACTGTTCTCTGAACTGACAGGCGCACCAGTCGACGCTTCGTTTTTGTGTTTGCCTCCCTTCCACACGGACTTCGGCAAGAATATAAGCATCGGTAAAAATGTGTTCATCAATACCGGTTGTTCATTCCAGGACCGGGGCGGCATCACCATCGGCAATGGTTCATTGATCGGCATGAATGTCTCGATCGCTACCTTGAATCATGGCTTGCCCTTGGAAACAAGAGGCACCACCACGCCCTCTCCTGTAATTATCGGCGAAAACGTATGGATTGGCTCAAACGCCACCATCCTTCCCGGCGTGACGATCGGGGACAACGCCGTTGTGGCGGCAGGGGCTGTCGTTGCGAAAGACGTCCCTTCAAACACAGTAGTCGCAGGCGTTCCGGCAAAAGCCATAAAGAAAATTACGGAATAGCTGCGAATCATTTGTTCACTAATTGGATGAGCGATAAAAAGAACGCATCGAGTCTAGGACTTGATGCGTTCTTCAACTATATAACCCTTTTATTCATCATTTCCGGTGAAATCAAGAGCGACCGTAACATTCCCCTCCCCGACCGCTTGAGTAAACCTTTCCACATTTTCGATATATCCGAGACGAGTATATTGATGGGAAGTTGAAAGCTTGTCATAAAAGAATACCAGGCAATCGTCTCCATAAAGCATAATGTCTCCCGCATTAATTTGATCTGGGCTTTCAGGGTCTGTTGGGAGCCTTTCTGAAAGGTAATAGAACTTTTCATTTCTATGAAGATCTTCCATGTCTAAGGTTAACGGAAGCAATTCAAGCAATGCTTCGGTTGTCTCGCTTTCGTAAAGTTGTGCTGAAAATACTTCGTCCCCTATCTGCAATTCTAAAGCAAGTAGATTTGCCATCTGCGCTTCCTCCCTTTCCTGGTTATTGTCATTGCTTGATTGTTCTTCAGCATTTGGCGCTTATCTTTCATCCGTTTCGCTCGCATCACAAGCACTTAAGCCAAAAACCATCACGATGATACCTAATGGCAAAGCTATTTTTTTTATTTTCATTTCCCCTTCCCTTTGAGATTATGGAGAAATTTACTGAATCTAAATTAAGTAGACTGATTTACTTGTGTTAAATGGATATTTTATATTTTCAATATCATCATAAAGCGATGGAATTCAAATGACCAATACCTATATTAAATAGGCCGGTATGTGTTTTGGGCATACGATCTTTAAAAATTCCTTCAACTTAAAAACCGGACTCCATAGAGGAAGTCCGGTTTCGGGTTTTATAATGAATCGAATATGTCGAAAGGAAGTTTCTATGCTTATTGTATTTCTTGGACCTCTACAAGAGTTCCTTGAATGATGTAACGGTCTGGGGCATAGCCAATGTAATCGAACGGATAACAAGTGGTCAATGTTAATGTCGCTTCATCTTTATCCACAATCACCGTTCGATCCTCAGCATCGGTTATCCATATCTTCTCGATTGCATATTGATAGCGCTGTCCTTCGTACTCCAGAAAGACAGAATCGCCTTTTTCCATCTCTTCCAAACCTGTGAACACTGTATCGCGGTGGCCGCTCAGAACCGTATGCCGCTGCTGATCAGGTGTTGTGGTCCATTCGCTCACATACATGCCAACTCCTTGGTCGAGCGTTGCTTCATCCGCTCCCCAATAAGTGGAATAGCCCGTTTCAATGGAAGGAATCACTAACCGGCCGACTTCTTCGCCTGGCTCATAGTCATTCATGTCATTGCTCATTATAGGTGTTGGTTCTTGAACGGGTTCAAGGGAGCGTTCGGAAGCCGGCTCAGGAGTTGCTGTCATAGAGTTTGACGCTGCATTATTCCATCCTTCGATTTCTTCCAGTGACACCGTTTCAGCCGCCTGCGCACTTTGCCACCACTGAAAGCCAAAATAACCTGTCATTGAAAGGCCAGCGATCATAATGATTGTATACACTTTATTCATGAAACCGGCTTGCACCTCCCTCATTATTGAAATAAATCATTACAGAACAAAAAAACCGCATGAAGAGCTGCGGTTTTTGTTTTTTATTGAGTCGTTGTGCGTCTTCTGAACAGCAGCAGTCCAGCACCTAGAGCAGCCAAGCCCATTCCTGTGAACGCATATAATGGGTTGTTGCTGGCAGTCTCCGGCAATTCGCCGCCTTCCATTGGAACCGCATTATCCAACACATCTTGTGGCACGGTGATCGGCTCGACGCCGTTGAAGTTGCTGATCATCATGTCTGTGCTTTGAACCATGTTCAAGCTCTCACCGGCAGCCGAAATGTCCATATCTACATCCATAGACATATCCGTCAAATAGAAAGTGTCTTTCTCAATGGTCATTTCGTAGCTAAGCTCATTGAAATTGATTTCTTCCATCATGCCTTCCATGGACATGTTCGCGTCTTCTTCACCCATCATGGATTCAAACGATGCCATCACAGCTTCCATCAATGCTTCTCCGTCGCCTTCATAAGTCAGCTGGTATGCATCTCCTGTGTCTTCCACCGACATGTCTTCCCCGAGCGCTTCAGCCTGGGCCACTTGATCGCCGGCAGTCGTCATCGCCATCAGTTCATCCAAGCCTTCAGAAAGTTCACTCGGCAATTTCACCCAACCTTGCATCGGGTCTTCCTGGTAAAAGCCCTCTTCTGTCCAGTAGGATTCCAAAGTCTCTTCTTCCCCATTAGGTCCGGAAGTAGTGACCGTCTGATGCATCGCAAACGGATTGAATGTTACATCTTCTTTCGTATGAATCGGAATCGTCGTCGTTTCTCCAGTAGCAATGTCCGGCATGGTGATTTCCATAGTCGTCTCGCTGGAGTAACTATCGAGCGATGACATCGCTTCGTTGGACTTTTGCAGCACGTCGACTGCGCTCATTTCCTCAGCTAAAGCCGGAGTGGCAGTCCCTACTGCAAGCACCGTCACAAAGGAGGCAGGTATCACTTTTTTTAACATGTAAACACGTCCTATTCCATCGTATTAAGAAATCGGGATGAACTCTCATATATGTATGTACTTACCAATTCGACCTCTTATAGTTCCTACTTCCCTATATAATTTGGCTAAAACATTCATATAGTCACCCATTTTTGAAAATTGACTTTAGCAAGGCGATATCGCTTTAATCTCGCTTCTTACTTTTTTAATAGGCTATGTTAAAGTTTAATGTTGTTTTTAAATAAAAAGCAAACTCCCATATAAATGGAATTTTGCTTTTTCGTTAATAATGGCTTCGCTATTTACGCTATCCTTCACTTTAATAAGAGTTAAATTATTTAATCTCATCATCGGCATTATCATAAAATGATAATCTAGTAGGAAATGGCCCTTCTATGCCTGTTGGTATTTTTGTGGAATGTATAAACATTTTATCCTCGGAAACATCGAAAATATATTCATATTCATCAAGTTGGGATATAGCCAAAATATGGTCAATCTTCAAATCAGGATTTCCACCGTACACAATCAGGTACTTTCCTTTGTTGGTATCAATGACTTGATAAGATGCATCATTGAGCCCTGTGCCTTGCCCAGAACCGTGTCCTGCAATATCCATCTTAAATTTTCCATTTATCCCTTTTACTAAACGAGCATATCCATAATCTCCATTATCCAATTGAAAAAGAATAATATGAGAAGTAGTATCCTCTAATTGTTCCACCTTTAATACTTTTGGATTGATTTCTTCACTATTTGGTCGGTTCAACCAGGTATCTAAATTAGATTGAATCGATGCATCATTGTCCTCTATATGATATTGATTTAGATAATATAAAGAATACCCGCCCCCTGCTATGACAATCACAGAAAGAAAGGCTAGTAAAATTTTCTTCAAAACAACGCCTCCCTAAAATGTCTCTCTCCCGTATGAACAGTTTTAATCTGTTCACCCAATTCGTTATTGAATAAAAAATTATTTAATAAATTTAGATAACCTAAGCGTATTATATCTTTCTTTATTTGGGATTAAATTCCCTTTAATTATGAAGTCGTTTATTGTGACTTGATTTCTTTGGTGATGGATGCCTTCTAAGACTTGAACACATGTTAGGTAGTTGTCCAAATATTTCGTTGCAACGCCATTGAACCGCTGCATCCAACCTTTCAACCTACGGTGGTAATTATTGACGTTCTGTATGTGATAAAGTCCTTTTGTACGAACCTTCCCATCAGCTTTCGAAGAGAATAACCTTCTATCATACATTCAACGAATTTAATCCATTGATTAAGACGAGGAGTTCGATATAAGACAGTATTGGTTAGATCTGTAAACGTGATTTTGCATGCCTTATATTGATAACGCTGTTTCTTTACTTCCTCATCCTCAACAATGGTCGAATATTTCCCGAACCGAACTGCGTGCTCTGATTCGCAGTCAGGACAACGGTAACCGCTTTTATTTTTTCTCTCTGAAATTTCTAAGAGAATATTTCCTGTGGAAGATGATGCAGTGAGAGCATCAATCAAATATTCGCGTAAACGGTGTTTTTCTGCTGGATTCAAGTTTTGAACGGCTTTCATAATATCAGTTGCTCTCACGGTCATCACCAAGCCTTTTAATAAAAGATTTTGACTAGCGGGTTCCTCTCTTTTCTTCAATGAATAATTCAAGATTTACTTGCCCTTGTTACACCAACGACCGCACTATATACTGGAACTAACTTTTCACTTGAAGGGACTGAACTATGCGCAGATATCAATATGATGACCTCGACACTATCAAAAATGGAGGGAATACTATTGATTTTACAAATGAACACCGAACGATTGTTATTAAGAAAAATGGAAGCCGCTGATGCTAATGAGCTGTTCCAGATCTGGTCTGACCCACTGGTGACCGAGTTTATGAATATCGAAAACTTCACTTCCGAAGTCCAGGCACTAGAGATGATTCAACTATTTGATCAACTGCATCAGGAAAAGGCAGCCATTCGCTATTCGATCATCGAGTTGGAAACTGGCGAGTTGATCGGTTCTTGTGGATTTAATTTTGTTGATCACGAAAATGCAAAAGCCGAAGTCGCTTACGATATCAGCCGGAAATTTTGGCGCCGCGGTTTCGCCGCTGAAGCCGTCAGCGCTCTATTGCAGCATGGATTTCTTGAAATGCAGCTGAACAGGATCGAAGCTAAGGTCGACCCAAACAATGAACCATCGATCAGACTGTTGGAAAGGCTCAATTTCCAATATGAAGGCACTTTGCGGGAAACTGAAAGAATAAACGATACGTTTTTCGACTTAAATATGTATTCAAGATTGAAGACAGATTAATCTATCGTGAAAGGTCAGAAACCGTATTTTCCGAAGCTTATCGCTCGCTTTCCGTGGGCTCGCGCCCAAGCCT
>NZ_JAPEHT010000179.1 GCF_028823615.1 Planococcus sp. A6 | reverse complement strand
TTTTGGTTTGGTTTACTCTTGAGTTTGCTTGCCGGCTTCGATCCAGTCTTCCACGTTCCATACTTTCGTGGCAAGGCCATCGTAGAAATCCGGTTCGTGGCTGACGAGTACGATCGTGCCTTTATAGGCTTGCATGGCACGTTTCAGTTCTGCTTTCGCATCGATGTCCAAGTGGTTTGTCGGTTCATCGAAGATCAGCCAATTGCTTTCTTCGAGCATCAATTTGCACAAGCGCACTTTCGCTTGCTCGCCACCGCTCAATTGGTTCATCGGGCGGCCGATGTGTTCGCTCTTCAAACCGGTGCGGGCAAGGGCGCCGCGCACTTGACCCTGGTCCATCGAAGGATAGGCATCCCAAATCTCATCGATTGGGCGGTGCGTCGGTGCTTTGACTTCCTGTTCGAAATAGCTAGGCGTCAAATATTCACCGCGAATGACGTCTCCATCGAGTGGCTTGATTTTGCCGAGCATTGTCTTGAGCAAAGTCGATTTCCCGACGCCGTTCATGCCGACGAGCGCGATTTTTTCACCGCGTTCGATCATGAAGGACAATGGCGGCAATAGCGGCTTATCGTAGCCGATGCGCAGTGCTTCCGCTTCAACGACATAACGGCTTGGGCTGCGCGTTTCCTTGAAGGCGAATTGCGGTTTGGCCGCCATTTCCGGTTTTTCGATGCGGTCCATGCGGTCCAATTGCTTCTGGCGGGATTTTGCGCGTCCGGTAGTCGAAGCGCGTGCTTTGTTTTTCGCGATAAAGGTCTCGGTTTTCTTGATCATGTCTTCTTGTTTTTCGTAAGCTTCAAGATGCTGCTTTTTCGCCAACTCCGCAAGCTCGATGAACTTTTCGTAAGAGGCAGTGTAACGGTTCAAACGGGAGAATTCCAAGTGGAAAATAACGCCTGTTACTGAACTCATGAATTCCGTATCATGCGAAATGAGCAGGAAAGCATGCGGATAGTTTTTCAAGTAATTGACGAGCCATTGGATATGTTCTTCATCCAGGTAGTTGGTCGGCTCATCCAGCAATAGCACTTTTGGTTTTTCCAGCAATAGCTTAGCCAATAAAAGCTTTGTGCGCTGTCCACCGGAAAGGGATTCCACATTGCGTTCAAGTCCAATGGCATCGAGCCCGAGCCCGCGTGCGATTTCATCGACTTTCACGTCCAATGTATAAAAATCACCGGCATCGAGTGCATCTTGTACTTCGGCCATCTGCTCGAGCAAGGTTTCGAGCTGTTCTGGATCGGCTTCGCCCATTTGCATGGCGATATCGTTCAATTCTTTTTCTTTTTCATAGAGCGGCAAGAAAGCATCCTGCAAGGTTTGACGGATGGTGCGGCCTGGCGCTAGCTGCGTGTGCTGGTCCAAATAGCCGTAATGGGTCTTTGGCTGCCATTCGACTTTGCCGCCATCATGGATTTGTTTGCCAGTCAAAATATTCATCAATGTCGATTTGCCGACGCCGTTCGCCCCGACAAGGCCGACGTGTTCCCCTTCAACTAAACGAAACGAAATGTCGTTGAATAAGGTACGATCGCCAAATGTGTGGCTTAGGTTTTCTACTGTTAATAAACTCATGTATATGTTCCTCCACTTTCCATAAAAAAAACCGCGGTTAAAGTTCCGCGAGTTTTTTGTTTAGTTCCGCAAGACGTTGTTCCATTTTTTCAAGCCGTTCTTCGGCTTTGTCTACCATTTTAGTGTGGCCGGTTGTTTCCAGTTTTTCAATATCACCCTGTTGGCGTACGTAATCGCTCTTCAGTTCGGCGATGGCGTATTCGATTTCTTGCTTGTTCAACAAAATCACCCTAGTTTTTCTCTGTATTGTACCACAACTGGAGAAAATTTAAATGGATACGCTCGGCTTCTCGCTTTCATTGAGCACCATTACTCCTATATAATAACAAAAAATGAAAAAAGGAAGTGAGATGCCATCGACAGTTTATTGTTTGATATCATGTTAATTATTTTCCTCGGCGTTCTGTCGCAATGGATCGCCTGGCGTCTCCGCCTTCCAGCGATTGTGTTGATGTCGATTGCCGGGCTGCTGATCGGCCCGATATTTGCCGTGATTTCCCCGGAAGAAAGTTTCGGGGATTTGTTCCGGCCGCTCGTATCGCTTGCCGTTGCCATCATCTTGTTTGAAGGCAGCTTAAACTTGAATTTCAAAGAAATCCGCGGCTTTAATAAGCCTGTGTGGCGGATTGTCACATTTGGTGCTTTGCTTGCATGGGCGGGAGGCACTTTAGCTTCCCATTATGTCGCCGGCCTTTCTTGGGCAGTGTCGTTTGTCATCGGCGGCTTGTTCATCGTGACCGGCCCGACCGTCATCATGCCGCTGCTTCGCCAAGCTAAACTGAAAGCTCGTCCGGCTGCGTTATTGAAATGGGAAGGCATTATTGTCGATCCATTCGGCGCATTATTGGCTTTGTTTGCCTTCCAATTCGTGTTGTTTGCGGAAGGGGATGTCACCGCTGCTGCATTCGGGCTGTTCTTCCTGGCGGCGCTTTTTGCGACCGTACTCGGTGCGGGGGCAGGACTTGGGATGGGCTGGATGTTCGAGCGCGGCCAAATTCCGGAATTTTTAAAATCGCCGATGGTGTTCGGCGTGGTGTTGTTGACGTTTGTCATCTCGGATATCGTGATGCACGAAACCGGCTTGCTTGCGGTAACCGCGATGGGGATGGTCATGGCTAATATGAACATCTCCTCCATCAACGACATGCGGCATTTTAAAGAGACCATGTCTATTTTGTTGATTTCCAGCGTCTTCATGATGCTCACGGCTTCACTCAGCATGGATGTGCTGTTTGAAATCTTCAATTGGTCAATTATTTCATTCGTATTGGTCATGTTATTTATCGTCCGGCCCTTGTCCATCTGGCTGTCGACAATCGGCACCGACTTGAGCTGGCAAGAAAAAGCTTTGGTCGGGTGGATCGCCCCTCGAGGCATTGTTGCACTGACCGTCTCCGGTTATTTCGCTAGCGTCTTATTGGATGCCGGGTTTGAGGACGCGGAACTTTTAACCGCATTAACCTTCGCACTCGTGTTTTCCACGGTAGTTGCGCATGGGTTTTCCATTACGTGGGTCGGCCGTAAACTAGGTCTCGCTTCAGCGGAAGATCCGGGAATTATCATTGTCGGAGCCAGCAGGTTCACGACTGCGATGGCGAAAGCTCTTTATGATATGGATAAAAACGTGCTGCTCGTCGATGATTCCTGGGGCCGCCTGCAAAAAGCGCGCCAAATCGGCATCAAGACTTATGTCGGGAACATCCTTTCCGAGCATACGGAATACGAAGTAGATTTGACGCCTTACGAGAAAATGCTCGTCGCTTCGGAGACGGATTCGTTTAACGCGCTTGTCGTCAATAACTTCGTGCCGGAAATGGGACGCATCAATTTGTATCAGACGGCTCTTCACCAAGGGGACCCTGCCGATTTCCACGCTTCATTGAGCGGGCGAATCCTTTTCACCGAAGATTGGAACATTCACGTGCTTGATGAGAAGGAAGAGCAAGGCTACGCCATCCGTTCCACAAAATTGACGGAGCGTTTCACTTATGAAGAATTCAATAAGAGATGGTCAGCCAATACGATTCCGTTATTCATTGAAACGGCACAAGGAAACATCGAGTTCTTCACTTCCGATAAAGTGCTGGAGCCGAAGCAAGGCGATACCATCATTAGCTTCACTGGGCCAGAGCGTGATTCCGACCGCATTCAGGAACGTTTGGAAACAAAACGCATCAAAAAGGATTCTCAGACTAAAGAATGAAATCTTTCATTATAAGCCCTATCGATACGCAAGAAGAATGCGTCTTTGCTATGATAAACAATAGCTGCAGCATGCACTGCACCAGATCAATCAATAGGAAAAGGCAGTGGAAATCCGCTGCCCGCTTATACGTAGTCAAGGAGGATTCAGGATCATGAAGATTTTATTAGTGGATGGAACAATACTTGGGCGTAAGACCGGCGCTGTATTGGAACAGGTCAAAGTCTATCTCGAGCGAGCGAATCCGGAGATGGAACTGAGCATTTTGAGCATGAGCGAATATGAGCATCAATTCGTAGATGGGCGCCCGAACGCGGAATACAACGACAGCATGCGTGAAATGGTGCAACGTTTTGAAGAAGCGGACGGCTATATCATCGCTTCGCCGATTTTCCAAGGTTCGATTCCAGGCGTCTTGAAAAATGCATTCGATATGCTGCACCCTCGGACGATGCGCTATAAACCGGTGTCGATCGTCGCGAACGGCGGTACGTATCAGCATCACTTGGTTATCGAGAATCAGCTGAAACCGATTCTTGATTATTTCCGCTGCCTCGTGACGCCGAACTATGTCTATACGCATACGAGCCATTTCGATGATACGAATGCCATCATCAATGACGATGTCCACGACCGCCTGCGCGAACTTGCCCGTGTGTTTGCGCAATATGCAGAAATGAGCACCCATCTTTCAAAAGATACACTCGATATCGACGACCATTAAGAAAAACCTCCCTCGGGAGGTTTTTTTATGGAGTGTTAAAGGAGTCTATTAAGTCAGTTATGAATTAAAAGAGGATCATCTTTTCGAAATTCAAAAATCAATGATATATCTAAGTATTTGGAGAAGCGTTCGCTCACTTCTTTTTTTGTCAGCATACACCGGTTCGCTAGGATTGAGTAGTCAAAAAAACGACAGTGAAGCGGAAGGCGGCGACTCCTGCGGGAACAGCGCGAGCCGAAGACCCTGCAGGAGCGCCAGCGACGAAGCGGCTGAGGCCGTGCCCGCGGAAAGCGTCCGGCTG
>NZ_JAPEHT010000178.1 GCF_028823615.1 Planococcus sp. A6 | reverse complement strand
CCGCCATCACATCCGGAAAAAATTCGGTTACGAAGACCCCCTCTTCGTTTTCGCAGGACGTCTGGAAGCAACAAAAGGCATCTTCACATTATTGAAAGCCTTCAAGCTTCTGGCAGAAAAAAGCGGCAGCCGCTACACGCCGGAATTGGTGATTGCCGGCGGTGAGCCGGATGCCATCGATACAGAAACAGGCTTGCCGAAAGATCCGGAACTGCGCAAAGCAGTAGCCGGAATCGAACAGCATGTCCGTTTTGTCGGACCGAAAAACCAAGAACAATTGGCGTTGTTATTCAATTCAGCTACCGCTACCATCGTCCCGAGTTTCTACGAATCGTTCGGCATGGTTGCAGCTGAAGCACAAGCCTGCGGCAGTCCTGTTATTGCCTCAAAAGTGGGCGGCTTGAAAAATGTTGTCGAAGACGGTGTCAGTGGCTTGCTTGTCGAAGCGCAAAATGAAATCGACCTGGCGATTGCCATGGAAGTTCTATCCGTCAACTCGCTACTGGTTGAACGCCTTAGCCGTCAAGCGGTGCGCATCGCCCGAAAAGACTTCAATTGGGTCAGTATTTCAAAAAAAATAAATACATTGTATGAGGTGATTATCCGTGAACGGAGCAACACACTTGCTAGCGACCGACCTGGACGGAACCTTAGTCGGTGATAGAGCCGGGCTGAAGGAATTGCTGGATTTTTATGAGCAGCAGCCTTACGAAGTCGGCTTGATCTATATCACCGGCCGCCATCTTGCTTCGGCACAACAGCTGATTGCAGATGAAGGGCTCCCGATTCCCAAAGCGCTCGTCACCGATGTCGGGACCGAAATCTATATGGGACCCAGCTTCCAGAAAGACAAAAAATGGGAAGCCCATTTGATGGACGATTGGGCGCCTGAACAAGTCGAAGCGCTAGCGACTACAATCGAAGGCTTGGCCCCGCAGGAGTTGCCTGTGACAAGTCGGCGCTCCTACCATGTCACGGATGCACAAGCGGTCGAACAGTTCCGCAATCTGCTCGAAGCAAAACAAGTTCCCCATAAGCTGATTTTCAGCGGCGGCAAGGATTTGGATATCCTGCCTCCGAATAGCGGGAAAGGCCAGGCGCTTCGCTACTTGTTGGAACGCCATGGAATTTCCGACGCTAAACTTTTGGTGGCGGGTGATTCCGGAAACGACTTGGAAATGCTGACGCTCGGTTTCCCTTCCGTTATCGTTGGAAACGCTCAGCCGGAACTCAAAACCCATGAAGAACATCCGCTCATTTTCCGCGCGAATCGACATTGCGCCGGCGGAATTTATGAAGCGTGGAACCATTTTCATGTAGACTGAACCCTTTGGAGAACTTGTTTCTTCCAAAGGGTTTTCTTGTGGCGTTATGGGTAATCATTTGTTTTTTCAGCCATTTCGTTTATATTTAGAAGGAAGACATTTTACGAATCAATTGGGCCACGCCCATACATAAGCACGTTCAAAATCCACATAAAGGAGGACTGAAGATGAGCAAAGTCGCCAATCTGCAAAAAGAATCACTCGCGATGCTGAAACAAACGAGCCGGACCTTTTTCATTCCGATCAGCTTTTTGGATCCTGTCCTGAAAAAAACCGTCGGCTCCGCCTATTTGTGCATGCGCGCAATCGATGAAATTGAAGATCATCCCGAGCTTCCAGCTGAAGTGAAAGCGTCTCTTCTGCGCTCCATCCAACATATGCTCGAAACCGATATTGACGAAACGGAATACGCGGCACTCGTCGCCCCATACGCGGACTATTTGCCATCCGTAACGATGAGGCTCCCGGATTGGGTCGAAGTGTGCCCGCCTGAAATCCGCGGGAAAGTGCTCGAATCAACGGCCATCATGGCTGGCGGCATGGCCAAATGGGTCGAAAAAGACTGGGTCATCCATACGCGCGAAGACCTGGACGATTACACCTATTATGTCGCTGGGCTCGTTGGCGTCATGCTTTCCGATCTTTGGAGATGGCATGACGGCACTGAAACCGATACAGAACTTGCCATCGGATTCGGCCGTGGATTGCAGGCCGTCAACATGCTGCGCAATTACGATGAAGATTACGAACGCGGCGTTACGTTCGTCCCCGACGGCTGGACACGCGACGATATGTTCAGCTACGCACGTGAAAATCTGTCGCAAGCCGATCAATATGTAAAATCCATCAAAAATAAACGCATCCTCATGTTCTGTAAAGTGCCGCTCGCTTTGGCCCACAGCACCTTAAAAGCGCTCAAGTCCGGCAAGGAAAAAATGAGCCGCAAGGAAGTCGAAGGCATCGTCGAACAATTAAAAGAAGAAGAACGCCTCAGCTGAATAAAGCTGCACTCTCATCCGCAGAGTGCAGCTTTTTTGTAGCCAATGAAGTAGAGAGGAAGTTAATTACAATAAAAGTTATAATAAGGAAATAACATCCACCTAGTTCTCCCTTTCTTTCAATTACACAACTAGTCTATACTAGAGGCAATAAACAATTATCCACAAAGGAGAATGGCCATGACCGTCACCATTATCAGTGTGTTGACTGCTGCAATTTTCATCTTGAATATTTTCCTTGCAGCAGCGCTGGTGTTTTTGGAACGCCGGGATGCTTCCTCCACTTGGGCATGGCTATTGGTGCTCTTCTTCATTCCGATTGCCGGATTCTTCATCTACCTGTTGCTCGGCCGCAAGCTTCGTCAAAAAAAGCTTTTCAAATGGGAAGAAGGCCGCAAACGGATCGGCATCGAAAGCTTGATTGCCCATCAAATGAATGAAATCCACGACGGCACTTTCCCTTTTCAAGATGTCAGCACGAAAGATTACAGCAATTTGATTTACCTCCATTTGCGCAATAACGGTGCGTTGTTGACCCAAAACAATCATGTGAAAATCTTCAACGATGGCCGGGAAAAATTCGATGCCTTGATTCGCGATATCGAACAGGCACAGGACCATATCCACATCCAATATTATATCTTCCGGCTGGACCAGCTAGGCAATCGCATCATGGAAGCTTTGCTCGCCAAGGCGAAAGAAGGCGTGAAAGTACGCCTGCTATACGATGATATGGGCTCCCGCAGTTTAAGCAAGCGCCATTTCAAGGAATTTTCAGCAGCCGGCGGCGAAGTGGAAACCTTCTTTCCTTCCATCATGCCGATCATCAATCCGCGGCTGAACTACCGCAACCACCGCAAAATTGTCGTCATTGACGGAAAGGTCGGCTATATCGGCGGCTTTAACGTCGGGGAGGAATATCTCGGGCTCAACCGCCGCTTCGGCTATTGGCGCGATACGCATCTCCGGCTGGAAGGAAATGCCCTTTACCCGCTCCAGACGCGCTTTATCCTCGACTGGAACCAGGCTTCTGCGCGGCACGATATTGAATATGATGAAGCGTACTTCCCTCCACAACCCGAAGAGGGCTCGACTTCGATGCAGATTGTCTCCAGCGGCCCGGACGAGGAATGGGAACAGATCAAGGACGGCTATTTAAAGCTGATCCATTTGGCGCGCGAATATATTTACATCCAGACGCCATATTTCATTCCGGATGCGAGCTTCTATGATGCACTGCGGATCGCGGCGCTGTCCGGTATCGATGTGCGCATCATGATCCCGAACAAACCGGACCATCCATTCGTCTACTGGGCGACATATTCCTATGCCGGTCAAATGTTGCGGGCCGGAGCTCGTGTGTTCATCTACGATAACGGCTTCCTGCATACGAAAATGATTGTCATTGACGACGAAGCGTCGACGGTCGGAACAGCGAATATCGATGTCCGCAGCTTTAAGTTGAATTTCGAAGTGAATGCATTCATTTACGATGAGAAGGTTTCCATGGAGCTCGCGGATATGTTCAGGCAAGATACAGAATTATCGTCGGAGCTGACGTATGAGATGTATATGGCGAGAACCCGCATGATCAAATCGAAGGAATCCATCGCCCGCCTGTTGGCACCGATTCTGTAATCAAACCAGTGAACGCCCTTTCCATATGGAAGGGCGTTTTTTCGTTTGGTGAGTTGTATGTACTAAGGGGTCTTCTTACTTCAATAATGATAGAAAAAGTATAGGGAAGAGATTACGCTTCAAGGGGACGCTTTAGGTCCGCAGGATGCGGGTCATGCAGCCGATGCGACAGGACGTCGCGTTTTCGGCTGCCCGGGGGCCGGCTTCAGCCGCTTCCCTCGCTAGCGCTCAGTCCAGGGCACCTAGTTTCTCTGTGTTCGAGCATCGCAGGAAAACCGTTGCTCCCACATCTGCATGCAGATGCGTCGCAAATGAATGGACTCGGCTTCCCCTCGCCATCCATTCGCCCCTTTCCGCTTCATCTCTAGTTTTAGAGAGGAAATGAAATTCATCACACATTGAAGTAAGTAAAAAATTTTTTGGTCAGCTTCGTAAGTCCAAATGGAATGGCCGCAGCAATTTCATAACTATCAAGTCTAAATAAGCGCTGCCACCAGCGGATGAAACAAATAACAGCGACACATCCTCGCACCCAATATCCAATGAAATCTAAAAGCCGAACCGCGCACACGGGCTAGCCGAAGCAATAAGACAAGCGGTCTTCTTGGCTTATTGCGAAAGGCCTGCCCCAAGCGGGAGGTGATTACTTCACGATGAAATAATCAACGGCTGATCCATCTAACTATCAAGTCCAGCTGAGTATCCCCACCAGTGGATGAAGAAAACCAACAGTGACACGTCTTCGCACTTAACATCCAATGAAATCTAAAAGCCGAACCGCGCACACGGGCTAGCCGAAGCAATAAGACAAACAAGTGCCCTTCTTGGCTTATTGCGA
>NZ_JAPEHT010000177.1 GCF_028823615.1 Planococcus sp. A6 | reverse complement strand
CTTTCCGTGGGCTCGCGCCCAAGCCTCCTCAGCCGCTTCGCTGCTTGCGGGGTCGCGGTCGTCTCGCTGATCCACTCGAGTCGAGCGAACGCTTCTACAAATACTTAGATAGATCATTGATTCTTGAATGTCGAGAAGATTATTTCCTATCAAGTTATTACTGACTAATAGACTTCTTCAACACTATGTAAACGAAACCGCCTATAGGCAGCCCTGTTCACACGTTGATTTCCGGTTCTTCAATTTTCTCGAATGCAATTTTGAGGATATGGTGATTTTCCATCGCAATGATTTCCCATTGGTAGCCGCCTTTTTCGAATGAATCGCCGGCTTCGGCTTCGATGAGCTGATGCTGCATCCAGCCCGCAATGGTATCGATTTCGTCGCTGTCCGCGAATTTCAGGCTGAATCGCTCTTCCAGGTCTTTCAATAGGACACGGCCATTCACCACGTAGCGGGTGTCGCTTTCTTTCACGATTTCAGCTTCCTCTTCTTCATCAAACTCATCCCGTATTTCCCCGACGATCTCCTCGAGAATATCTTCCATCGTGATCAGGCCGGACGTGCCGCCGTATTCATCAATGACAAGTGCGATATGGGTGCGGTCTTTCTGCATTTTCACAAGCGCCATCTGAAGCGGTGTGGTTTCGTGGAAATACGGAAGGTCATGGACAAGTTCCATCATTTGAACATCGTTATTGATTGCATAATGAGTCAATACTTCCTTAGCATTGATGAAGCCAATCAAATCGTCTTTATCACCGTCGCGTGCAATCGGGTAGCGTGTAAAGCGGTGCTCACGAAGTTCAGCCAGCAATTCATCAGTGGACAAATCGTCCGGAAAAGCGACCATTTGCGTGCGCGGGATCATGACGTCCTTGGCGCTGCGCTCGTCGAATGCAAAGATATTCTGCATATAGGAAAGCTCCGTCTGGTTGATTTCACCGCTTTGGAAGCTCTGCGCCATGATGATCTTCAGTTCTTCCTCTGAATGGGCTTGCTGTTCGCCGGCAGGTTCAACACCGAACATGCGAAGCAGCAGGCGGGCAGAGCCGTTCAAGACGAAAATGAACGGATACATGATTTTCCCGAAGATATAAAGCGCGGGGGCCAGCGACAAAGTCATTCGTTCCGCAAATTGCAATGCCAGCGATTTTGGCGCCAATTCACCGATGACGACATGCAAAAATGTCACCAGTGCAAAAGCGAATGCGAACGAGACGATCGTCGAAACCGCTGAGGGGACACCGAGCCAGTCGAATAACGGATGAAGCAGCCGTTCGACAGTCGGTTCCCCGAGCCATCCGAGGCCGAGGGCGGTCACGGTGATGCCAAGCTGGCAAGCGGACAAATAATAGTCCAGGTCACTGACGACTTTCTTGACAGTGACGGCTTTTTTATTGCCTTCCTCAATCAGCTGCTCGATGCGTGACATGCGGACTTTGACGACAGCAAATTCCGTACCGACGAAAAATGCGGTTAATGCAATGAGTAAGACGAGAAGAGCTAAATTCAGTAAAAGTATGGGGTCCAATAAATTCCCTTAGATAAGGGATTCACCTCCGAGATAGTTTCTTTTAATTTATCACAATTTACTTAATGGTGCTGAGGAATTGTATCAATGTGCATCGAGAACGCGCTTTGTAATTTTGCGGATATCAATTGCCGTATCTTCTGTCATGATGTCATCGAGTATCACTTCGCGGAAATAAGTGACACTCGCGGTAAGCGGAAGATCGAGGATCTTGCTGAGCGCAATCCGGTACATTTTCAGGAATTCCTTATCGGTATTGCCGCGCTTCAGTTCTGCAAACGCTTCGTAGAATTGGTCGAGCTTATCGGCGAATTCCAATAGCCGGCCTTCGAGCGACTCGTCCTTGCCTTCTTTCATGCGGTCAAAAAAGACTTCCTGGAATTCTTCCGGAATTTCTTTCAGGATGAATTTTTCCATCATCCCTTCCTCGACTCTCGCAAGGATTTCCTTGAGTTCAGGGGATGCATATTTCACGGGGGTTTTGATGTCCCCGATAAATACTTCGGCAAAGTCATGGTTGATGGTCCGCTCGTACAGGGATTTCCAGTCGACAGGTCGGCCTTCGCGCTCTTCAATCGTCGCGAAAAACATCGCATACTGGCTGACTTTCCAGGAATGCGCGGCGACGTTATGCTCTTCAAACTTGAACCTGCCCGGGGCCCGGATGATCCGCTCCAAATCATTTAATGAGGTGAAAAAACGATGTATTCCCATGAAAAACGACTCCTTTTTGCTGATTTCGATGTCTTCAGCATACCCGAAAAACGGTATAATAGAAATTATAGAGTGATTCAAACGGAAAAGGAGCGCAATCAGCTATGACAGGAAAAACACACATCACGGGCGGCATCGCAGCAAGCCTGGCATTTGCGCAAGTTTCCCATTACGAACCGGCCATCTTATTGATCGGCGGAGTGGCCGGGGCGTTGATTCCCGATATTTGCCACGGATCGAGCAAAATCGGCAGGAGCCTGCCAATCTTATCGAAACTGATCAGCACATTGTTCGGCCATCGGACTTTCACCCATAGCCTGCTGTTTCTGCTGCTCATGACGGCATTGTTTCAAGCGGTGCTGCCAAATGAAGCTTTGGCGGCAGGCATTCTCGTCGGCATGATCAGCCACATCGTATTGGATATGGCGACGAAACGGGGCGTGAAGCTTTTATTTCCGCTGCGCGTAACGGTACGCTTGCCGCTTACGACATCGACCGGCAGCTTTGTGGAACATCTAGTGTTCGCTGCCTTGTCGGTCCTGTCGGTTTATTTCGGCTATGGGCTGTTCAACTTGTCATAATACGTTTTAAGCGATGTTCTTAGGGAATAGGAGGGGAAAGCAGTCCAGGAGGAGGAAGCGCAATGCCTAGAGATGAATTTTCCAGAGATGCCAACCCATCGAGGAATACGGACCGAAGAAAACGTGAAGAGTTCGAAGGGATTGACCGTGAATCGCAGGAAGACGGCCAGAAGATGAGAAAAGAAGGCGCCCACAGCAATACCGGCGTCGGCGATGAACGAAATCCGATCGGCGAATCGGAAAGCAAATAATAGCATGAACAGGAGCTGCCGGAAATTGCCCGGTAGCTTCTTTTTTAGCTAATGCTTAATTAGGCGAAGCATTACCGGATAGCAAAAAACGGATAAAAAGCGGGGAGTTCAAAAAAGGAAAGTTCACAGGTCAGACCTCAGTACAGTACTTGTCCTAAAAAATGAAAACGGATACACTAAAGCGGATGGAATAATTAAACAATTTTTTAAAAAATGGAGTGATGAGATGATTTCAACGACGTGGAACTGGATGTGGGAAAAACATCATCAGGCAAAAGATATGCTGCACTTTTTCGCCAAGCCCGGCTCGACTTCCCCAGGAGATGAGCGTGACCGTGCAGAAGACGCAGGTACATACGATGAACGCTTCAAAAAGAAAAGTTACAATACGCCGCAGTTGATCGGGCTGTTCCTCGGCCCTTTGCTGTTCATTTTAACGATGCTGTTCGTGAATCCGGAAGGCTTGACACCGGAAGCGAAAGCAATCCTGGCGAGCACCATTTGGATCGCTACATGGTGGATAACAGAAGCGATTCCGATCCCGGCAACTTCGCTCTTGCCGATTGTGCTGTTTCCGTTAACCGGGGGATTGGACGTAGGGGAGACCACATCCGCTTATGGAAACGACACGATTTTCCTGTTCATGGGAGGCTTCATGATCGCCTTGACGATGGAAAAATGGAATTTGCACAAACGCATTGCCTTGACCATCATCGCCTTGATCGGCACAAACACAGAACGCATCATTCTCGGGTTCATGGTGGCGACCGGCTTCTTGTCTATGTGGATTTCCAACACAGCCACGGCCATGATGATGGTGCCGATCGGCTTGGCGATTATCTACCAGGTATCGGAAGCGTTGAAGCATGACGATTCCATCGATACGTCTAGAGAAAACTTCAGCTTTGGCAAAGCGCTCATGCTAGGCATTGCCTATTCCGCATCTCTTGGCGGAATCGCGACGTTAATCGGGACGCCGCCGAACACTTTGCTTGCCGGTGCAGTCAATGAAATCTATGGCATTGAAATCACTTTTGCCGAATGGATGCTGTTCGGCGTGCCGCTTGCCTGGATCTTTATCTTTGTGGCTTGGTTTTATCTAATTAAAATAGCTTTTCCGCTGAAATTAAAAGAGTTGCCAGGGGGAAGTGCCGTCATTAAAGAGCAAAAGACGGAGCTCGGCAACGCTTCCTATGAAGAAAAAATCGTTTTTTTGATCTTCCTGCTGGCAGCTTTTGCTTGGATCACCCGCTCGTTCCTATTGGTGGAATTTTTGCCTGGCTTGAACGATGCGATGGTCGGATTGATTGCTGCACTGATTTTGTTTGCGATTCCGTCGAAAAACCGTCAAGGCGACCATTTGCTGGACTGGTCGACAGCCGTTAAATTGCCATGGGGGATCTTATTGCTCTTTGGGGGCGGTTTGGCGATTGCTGCAGGCTTTACTCAATCAGGGCTCTCTGAATGGGTAGGAGGCCAATTGATCGGCTTGCAAGGAGTTAATGTCCTGATTATCGTTCTAGTCGTTGCGGCATTCGTGCTGTTCCTGACAGAAATCACTTCCAATACCGCTACTGCGTCGATGATGTTCCCAATCATGGCTTCGTTGGCAGTCGCGCTCGGCATCCATCCGTATGCGCTGATGGTAACGGCTGCTGTGACAGCGTCCTGTGCATTTATGCTGCCGGTGGCAACACCGCCAAATGCCGTCGTCTTCGGGTCGGGTTATTTGAAAATCATCGATATGGCTCGTGCCGGCTTTATCCTGAACGTTTTCGGGATCGTTTTTGTCGGCCTCGCTGTCTACTACTTCCTGCCGCTCGTCTGGGGCATCGATTTATTGAGTACGCCTGCAAGATTCCTGGAATAAACTAGAAGA
>NZ_JAPEHT010000176.1 GCF_028823615.1 Planococcus sp. A6 | reverse complement strand
CGTATCTTGTTTCCCACAAACGGTAGGAATTGTTCTGCTTACTTTACTTGATCACTCTCGCTCAATCCGCTTTCCCCGAAAGCTTCGTCCAGTTCATCAAAGCGCCCGATGCGATGGATTTTCTTATCGTCCATCTCAAAATAATTGAAGATATGGGATTCTCCCGGCTCGCCTTGTTTTTTGGCGAGCTGTTCGAAGATGACCCGGTTGCCTTTGGCGAATTTGTTGAGCGTCTCCAATTGCATGCCGGAGCCTTTCACCCATTCGGCAAGCATGTCGTGGCCGGCAGCTGATTTCCCGGGACTGATCAATTCAACATTATGGTCCGTAACGGAAAGCACTCCGTCGACATCTTGTCCATTGACATAATCGGTAAAGCGTTCCGCAAGCTTAATCGGTTCAATCATCATGTGTGCTCCCTTCTTCCGGTAATTTTTCGAATATCACCAAGGCCAAAGTAGCGATGGGACCAAGAAGGAGCGACGCCAGGAACCACATAAGGCCGCTCCGGTTTTTGCCTTGGGCGAGCCCTGCATTGATCAGCGCAAGAGTTCCCCATCCGACTGCGTATTAGTTCCCCTTATCCATTCCCCCTTTTCTACCATTCTACTCGAAAAAAAGAAGCCGGAAAAAATTCCAGCTTCTCAATAATTGGTGTTTTTCAGTTTTTTAAAGGTCTTGACGAAACGGTCAGGATCTCTTGGCACTTTATAGGTCAAGACGCCGCGATGCGTGTGCAAATACAATAAATTGGCATCGTCGGAAAAGGTCTTATAGGAAATATCCCAGACATGCATCAAATTGAACTCATTTGTCGAAGCGGTCAATTTATCCTCGTATAAATGAATTTCATATTCAGTGTGCGTGATTTTCATCTGGCCGGCTACGATCGAGCGTTCCGTGTCGACATAAGTGATGGAAGACAGTAAACTTTTCGGATCCATTCGGTTCGCCTCCCGGCTGTTTTCCTAAAGTCTACTGCACCTGCGCGCGACTATGCAACTGATACGGCGCCTACATTTCATCGAAATATTCGTTTATCAAATCCCCGCATACCCCGATGGCTGCGGCACTGCCTTCACCCGCTGCGATGACGAGTTGCGACGGAACGATCAGCGATGCGTCTCCTGCTGCGTAAACATTCCACACATTCGTGCGCCCGTAATCATCCGTCAAGATTCCGCCGTGCTCGTTTTGCTTGCAGCCGAGCTCTTTGGCGAAATTGGTGGCATGGCTCCATAAAGGCGTGACGAAACCGGCACTGCGGTCGATCAAGGTCCCATCTTCCAGCCGGACGCTTTTCAGCTTGCCGTTCTCCCCTTCCAGGCCGGAAATCGTATCTTCATAAACTTTGATTCCCTTAGCGAGCAGCTTCTGCTTTTCCTCTTCTTCCAGACGCCCTTCACCGTTCGTGAAGACCGCCAAGTCCCTGCTCCAGGTGTAGACTTCCTTCGCTAAAGTAAATACTTTTTTATCGGCAATGACTGCAAGCGGCTGATCGCGCATTTCCCAGCCATCGCAATAAGGACAGCTGAACAGGGTCGTACCGTAAAATCTCTCGATATCTGGCACATTCGGCAGCTCCTCTTTCAATCCCGCCGCGATGATGATTTTGATGCTATGAAAAACCTTTCCACTTTTGGTCGTTAATTCGTAATGGGTTTCAGAAATACGGTCGATGTTGACGACGCGTTCGTTTTCCGTTTTGACGCTTCCGTATTTGCGGATCTCCTGATGCCCGAGCCGTTTGAACTCTTCCGGGCAAATGCCGTCTCTTGTAATGAACCCATGCGCTTCGCGGGTCACTAAATTGCGCCCATTGTCATCATCAAACAATACAGCATTCTTTCTCGAACGGCCAAGCACCAATGCAGCATTCAAACCTGCAGGGCCTCCGCCGATAATGGCACAATCGTATAGCATAGCGTTCATCCTTTTCTACTTTCGTTTTCCTCCCCTCTTCCCCCTTCGCATCTGCATTAAACAGGGGACAATCTAAAAAACCGATTGCCCAGGGTCTCCCGGACAATCGGTTTTTAAACACAGGCTTCGTGCCGAACGCTTTATTTTTGGATCAATTCACGCAATGCCTGGACAAAGAATTCGTTTTCTTCCTCGGTGCCGACTGAAACCCTGACGTATTCTGGAAGGCCCCACCCTTTGCCGTAGCGGACGATAACGCCTTTTTTCATCAGGTCTTGATAAAGCGCTTCTCCTTCGTCACCCAATTTGACCAAGACGAAGTTGGCCATGCTCTTCGTATACGGGAGGCCCAGTTCTTCGAATGCTTCATAAAGGAACTCACGCCCGCGGCTATTCGCTTCGCGGGATTGCGTCACGTGTTCGTGGTCTGTCACTGCCGCCGTTGCAGCGAGCTGTGCCAACGTATTGACGTTGAAGGGCTCTTTCACTTTCAGGATTGATGTGATGATCGAATCAGCCGCGATGCCGAAACCGACGCGCACTCCCGCAATGCCATAGATTTTCGAGAAAGTTTTCAAGGTCAGCAACGGATAGCCTTGGCGGATGAATTCAGTGCCGTCGGTGTAATCGTGCGCCGTCAAACACTACCAATATATCTCCCACAGCGTCCAATAGTTTTTGGACATCCTGTTTCTTCATATAGGTACCGGTCGGGTTGTTCGGCGAGCAGATGTAAATGATTTTCGTCTTGTCGGTCACCGCCGCGATCATGGCATCGACATCAAATGCGAAGCCTTGTGCGAACGGCACTTTCACGACTTTTGCGCCCATGATGTGCGCACCAAAATCGTATTCGCTGAATGATGGGTCCGGCACGACAATTTCATCACCCTGCTCCAAGAACGCTTCCGAAATAAGCGTAATCAATTCGTCCGCGCCATTTGTTGGAATGACTTGGTTTTTTTCGACGCCATGCTCTTTGGCGATTGCCGTTTTCAGATCACTGGCATCTGCATCCGGGTAGCGGTTCAAGCCAAGAACGCCTTGTTCGATGGCTGCCACTGCTTTTTTCGACGGGCCAAGCGGGTTTTCATTGGACGCCAGCTTAATGACGCGTTCCAAGCCCAGTTCTTCCTGCACTTCCCAAATCGGCTTGCCTGGTGAGTAAGGCTGGATTTGATCCAAGGTTTTGCGTGCTTTGATATTCTCCAAATTCGCCATTATGTACGCCTCCGTCATCTATTTTTAATAATATTGAATGAATATGTACTGCCATCAATAATGATACCATTAAAGCTGGATTTCCTGCATATCCACCTTAGTTAAAGCAAAATAATAGTCTCTATTATTACAGAAAAATCCGTTTCCTGAAAGGGGCACGGCCTACAATTTGAAACCCTCACCTAAATGTGGTTTACTTTAACGAGACTGACGAAAGAGGAGTTTTCACATGATTAAAAAAATGACATTTGTTTTCGCCCCATTCGCCCTCGCCTTAGTGCTCGGCGCATGTTCTGATAATGAAGAATCTACCGCAAACGAAGAAGCAGCGGCTCCTGAGACCGAACAAGCAGAAGGAACTGAAGAAGCCGCAGGAAGCGAAGAAGCAACACCTGCTGAATCGGCGCTCGAACTTCCTGAAGAAGACGCCGTCGTAGCAGTTGTCAATGGCGAAGAAATCCAAGGCAAAGTGTACAATAGTGTCGCCCGCCAGTTCGAATCGACATTAGCTTCACAAGGACAAGACCCTTCAACTGAAGAGAACCTTCAATTGATTGAAGACGAAGCGATGTCCGTCGTCATCGGCAATGCCGTCCTATTGCAGGATGCCAAGGATAAAGGCCACGAAGCGGATGATGCGGTCGTCGAAGAGCGTATGGAAGAATTGAAAGCTAGCTTCGAGGACGAAGAAGCCATGAGCGAAGCACTTGCTGAAACAGGCTTCACCCTTGAAGAAATGGAAGAGCAATTGCGTGAACAGCTTGTCTACGAAAGCTATATCGAAGAAGAAATCGATTCACCTGAAGTGACGGACGAAGAAGTCCAGGCAGCGTATGACCAATTCGTTGAAAGCTCAGAAGAAGAAGCACCGGCTTTTGAAGAGATGGAACCGACCATCCGCCAATCATTGCAAGAGCAAAAAGACCAGGAAGCTACTTTCGCGCGCGTAGAGGAATTGCGTGAAGAAGCTGAAGTCGAAGTAAAACTTTAATTTTCAAAAACCCCTACCATAACCGGTAGGGGTTTTTTGGTCTTACAGCCGTTATCTATTCAGCGAGACGCTCTTTGCAAAACGCCAAAATTTCCTGTTCTTCCTCTTCATCCAACGCAAAATCAAGCGGCTTCTCACTGTCATTGTCGATAAAATGATAATCGGCGATGCGCGCATTGCCGTCTTCAACCGCCAGGATCAGGCGCAAGTCAAGGCCGCCTGGGCGGTACAGTTCGTCTTCCTCGTCCACTTTGATCGCCATCGTGTACTCATAGCGTTCACCTGTCAGGATGCCGGTCGGGTCTTGCAATTTTTCAACTTCGTAATTAATGATTTCCATTATTGCACCTCCATTGCTCTATTTTAGCTTTCATCTTGCCATTTGGATAGCATGGCGGAAAGGTTTGGCGTTTAAGTGTGCCCGATACGGGAAAACACCAAACAGACATAAAAAATTAGGAGTGGATTTTGATGAACGTATTAGTTTTAGGAGCAAATGGCCAAGTGGGCCGCAATATTGTAGAAGAATTAACCGAAAGAGGCCATGACGCGGTAGCGATGATCCGCAAAGAAGAGCAGCGTGCAGAAATGGAAAAACGCGGCGCGAAGAAAATCGTCCTTGGCGATTTGGAAAAAGACTTCAGTCATGCATTCGACGATGTCGACGCGGTCATTTTCGCAGCAGGCTCAGGCCCGAAAACAGGCGCTGACAAGACTTTGACCATCGATCTATGGGGCTCTGTCAAAGCAGCGGATTACGCGAAGCAAAAAGGCGTTA
>NZ_JAPEHT010000175.1 GCF_028823615.1 Planococcus sp. A6 | reverse complement strand
TGACATTCGGAACCCAATGACTGTTCAGGTTGGTCGGGTCATTACTAGCTCCTATCGGTGCATAAACGGAACCCAGGTCGGCGATGGTTCCAAGACCGTCCTGGATGATGCGATTGTGCAAGGTCTTGCCCATCGAGGCAATTCCTTCTTCCAACGTATCAAAGACAAACAGCCCGTCTGCCCCCATCAAGCCTCCGGGATTGTTCTTTTCCACCACAGCCGACGAGGTCCCGTGACCGGTTTCGTGCAGCGCAATCGCAGCCATGAGAACCGGATCGATCCCCTGTTCTTCCGCAACTTCCAGGAACACGTCCTCCATCCCTTCAAAAACGCCCGCAGAGGCAAATCCAGCTTCCCATAACTCTTTATCCAATTCGCCTTCCGGAGCACAATAGGCGCCGCCTGAGGAGCCTGAGAGAGCATCTAAATTGCTGTCGGGGTCATCTAAGTTGAAATCTTCGCCTTTACTCGCCATCGACATGAACACAGGCATGATGATTAGCAAAATCGTGACGCCAACGGCAATCAATCCGAGTGGACTAAATAAGACCTTCGTCAGCAAGATCGACCCTATCGTTTTGGCTGCGTCTTTCGGATTCATGCCCTCATCCCTTTTCAAATCGTCAGTTCGTTAATGCTCTTCTGTTCAAACCACAACTTCTCGGTCACTTCGTTCAACTGCACTTCGAGTTTGATCTTTTTGGAACCGGTATAGAAAATGCCTTTGCCGGCTTGTTCTTTCTTCTTGCCGTCTTTCAAAATCAACGTCGATCGCTCTTCTTTCGAGAATTGGTTGCCGAGTTCTTCTTCCAGATACTTCAGCTCTTCTTCGCTCATTGGCAAATACAGCCGTTGAACAGATTGCGTGATGATCGCTTTCCCGTAGTTCCGGTTCTCATCACGTGCCGACAAGAAGTCTTCGACCGATTGGGAGGCCGTGGTAATGCCGCAGTTGAACGACCGGAGCACCTTCATCATGAAGTAGATGAATTCCATCGCTTTCGGCACTTTCGGGTCGGCGATAACGTGCGCTTCATCAATGAAGATTTCGCTCGGCTGCCGGTCGCCACTCATAATTTCATAGGTCGTGTGTGAGAGGATGTTGTAGAAGAGAATCCGTTGAATCTTTTCGTTGTTGCTCATTTCCTTCAAGTCATAGCAAACCAATTCATTGTCAATGTTGACGTTCGTCGGTCCGTTGAACAGTTCCGAGTAAATGCCGTACACGTAGGTTTCCAAGGTTGTATGGAAATCTCGGATTCGTTCGTACAACGGTGGGTCGTTCTGTTTATCCCGGGCAATCAACTCGTACAGGTCTTCCAAGATGGGATAATCATCTGCCGTTAACTGGTTCACATCGGTCGTCTCATCGATTCCCTTCTCTTCGTAGACCTTCTGGATGTACCGGCTTAGGATGTCTTCCTGGAGGTCGCTCATGGAGTTGTACATCAATTGGAACATGACCAACAGGTTCGAAATCTTCGTCAGCAAAATGTTGCCGAGTTCCGTTTCTTCCATTTGAATCTTTTCGCTGATCTTTGGCAGGTCCATCGGGTTGATCCGGTTTCCGCCTTTCAGCTGGAACTTGACCCAGGCACCACCGAGATCCGAATAGTTCCGACCGAACTCCCCTTTTGGATCCACCGTAATGATTTTCCGTCCGAGCATGTGCTTGTTCGTCATGTTCGCAAACAAGTACGTCGATTTTCCGATCCCGGAAATCCCGATGACGAATTCATGCCGGTTCAATAGGTTCGTGTCGTCGACAATCACGACATTTCCCGTCGTCATGTTCCGACCTTTGATCAAGCCCGTTTCGGAGAACATTTCGTTTTCGTGGAATGGGAAGAAATACGAGATTGCTTCCGAGTTGGTCATTTTGTAGGTAAGCTCGTCCACTTTGTTGTCATTCAACGGAAGGAACGACCGGAAGGCATCCACGGCACGGTCCGTCGGGTTATGAATGATGCCGATTTTCGAGAATTTACTTTTCACAGTCGTCGTCAGTTGGTCCAGTTCTTCTTGTGAACTCGCGACCAAATGGATGAGCGTATGAAAGAGATAAATCTTGTCGTTTCGGTACGACAGGTTTCGCAGCATTTCCGAAGCACTTTCAATCTGTCCTTCGGATTCGATGACGGTCTGTTCATCGGCGAAGCGTGTGTTCATCTTCATTCGGTTTTGCTTGATGCTTTTGACGAGCTGCGTCCGGACTTCGCCCATGTTGTATTCCTGCAGGTAATGGACCAGTGACACATTCTCGGGAATCTCTGTCACTTGCTGGATCTTGTTTTGGTCTTGAATCGGATCGTAATCCACGATGAGAAGCGTCCGGGTGTAATTCGCCCCCACTCGGACGGAGGAATCGTATTCCGTCAGGTTGTCTGGGGCAATGGCCGTGAGAAGCGTTTCGTTCATGCCACTGACCGTGTCTTCAAAGGTTGTTTCGTCTGGTTGTTTGGGCTGTAGCCACTTCGGTTTCCACACCATGTCTCCACCTCCTACTCAAATCGATCATTCAGCAAGCTCTTGTATTGCTCGACCAAGGCTTTGGCTGTGTTTTTCCCAACGACCACATCGAGCTTCGCGTTGGTTTTATGGACGATGTTCTGTCCTTGCGCCTGGGCATTCTCGAAATCGATGCAGGCATAATAGAATTTTAAGAGTTCGTCGTTCTCAAGAATCTTCACGTCCAACTTCTCGTACCCCGACAGCATCTGTTCGAGTTTGGCTTGCAGGATGTTTGCCGTCGTTTCGAGTTTCAGGTAATCCTTCGGCGAATTCGTCATCGGTTTGGAAATCACCAAGTACCGTTTCCGGGTCACCATGTTCTTCGACTTTTGGATCCGTTCGATCTGCTCGGCGTAGCCTTGCTTGAGCATGCGTTTCGCATAGGATGAGTTCTGGTCGACTTGCTCGTTGAACCACATCAAGTAGTTCGTTAAATTGATTGGCTGCGCGACTTGCATCAACTGGATCTGTTTCTCCCCTGTATCGTTGATAAACGATTGATACGCCGACAAGACGTTCTCTTTCGCCAGCTCGTTCATTAGCGAGAGGTTGACTGACGATACTTCCAATACCTTAATCAAGCGCCGGTCCGAAGACTCCAAACAGCCGTTGGCGATATTCGCGAGTCCTAATTCTGTTCGAGTGTCTCGTTCGTTCCGGCTCATCGGTAAGGCTCCTTTCGCGTAATGAAAATCTTTCTTCCGGTGCTTCGCTCGCAGTTTCCAAATCACTTTGTATTGCAAGAGCGACAAGTTCTTCCGCACCGGATGCTTGTTCAGTTGAAACACCGTCACGATCATCGCCGGCACAAACGCCACGAGGAGGAGTTGCTGATTGAGCGTCCCTGCCCGGTACAACAAGTACGAGATGAACGCCCCTAAGATCAGAAACGGGGAAACGATGAAGACATCCTGGAACGAGATGTTGCCGTACAGGTACTTCTTCGTGTCGATGTTCAACGGCAATTCGACTTTGCCTCGCTCACGCAGCCGTTCCTGGCGCTCCATATAGGAATCTGTTCGCATGGGTATCACATACTTTCTCCCGTTTTCTTACAGGTTCATTTGGATGTAATCAATCACTGGTTTTGCCAATAGGAACAACACGACGCCCAAAACGCACAGTTTCAGACCGTTTTTGAATTTCGGTGACGATTGTTCATCGCCGGCCCATACCCCAATTGCACAAATCAAGAGACCGATCATGAAAATCGTGATGAAGGTTGTTTGCATATCACTGAACAATGTATTCAAGAACGTACTAATTCGATCAAACATAGTTGCCACCACCTTTCTTCTGTGTCTTAACGGTAACAAACTGCCAGTTATTCGGCAATTAAAAATGCCAATTTAATGGCAGTACTTAAATCCCCTTTTAAAACCCCTTATCCTCAAATAAACTAGGATTTGTATGCCTTTATTCTTAATTCATAATTTGAAAGGCCCAATTTATCAGATTATTTTTTAACGTATAAATTAAAAAAGGAAGTCACTTGGACTTCCTTTTCGCTAGTTTGAGAAGTAATCTCGCTTTTTCAGCCTCCAGTTCTTCTGGAGAAAGCGTTTCTTGCGTGTCTTCATGGGGACTTGGTTCTTGAAGCCAATCGGGAACCATCTCGGTTCTGACAGGCTTTTGAATGGGCTGTGTTTGAATCCCCAGCCATTTCTTTTTATCTTCGACTGCCTTTGTGAGCCGTGCGGTAATGCTTTTGATACGTCCTGGTGTGCGTTCGAGAGAGTACTGCAAAGCGTCGGCATACTGATGCAACGTCAATACCTCTTCGTGAGCAAAGTAATGATTCGCAATATCCTGAACCTCAATGGTGTCATCCATCAATCGTTCTTTGTTTTTGATCAAGACCTGCACAATCACTTCCGGAAGATCCGTTTTCTCTCTCAGTTGATTGATCTTTATTTCAGTCTCACTAAAATCAGTCTTGTTAAGGTCAGTATCATTAGTGTTAAAATTTTTAACTTCTTGAAGTAAAAAATTTTGATTTCTTGAAGTTAAAGATTTTAACTTCTGTTGTGCCCCAAGGGTTTCAGACTCTTTTTCAGGTTCTTCGATCTGCTTTACATCCGAGATTTCCGCCACAGGTTTGAGCAAATACAGCCGATTGGATTGCGACAATCCCATGCGTTTTTCTTCTAACAATTCAGCTTGATGCAATTCTTTTTTGATTTTGATGACGGTCGGTTTGCTGCAATTCAAGATATCGGATAACTGCTGATTTCCATACAAGAAGTAGATATTCCCTTCCTCATCAAACCAATCGTTCTTTATCGACAAATCCAAACGATCTTGAAGAATCGCAAAGGCGATCTTCGCGTCATTGCTCAGTCTCTTGTAACGGTCATTGGTGAAAAACACCTTGGGCAGTCGATAAAATCGCTGCGCAGCCTCTTCTCGTATGTTGTACTTTCCAGTCATCTTACATACCCCTTTCATTCTCTTAACTGAATTAGAGAAACTTCAAAGGGCTTCAAGCTCTTCTGCATAGACAAGATCTAACTTGGACTACTCGTTAGACCTGCATTTATGCTATAATTAGAGCAATCAATAGTTCCTTTGAAATTTCTCT
>NZ_JAPEHT010000174.1 GCF_028823615.1 Planococcus sp. A6 | reverse complement strand
TTTTTATCGTTCAAGAATCGTGCAAAAGATGTGAGTATTTCGGGTTGTTCCCCGCAAACTCGTGGATTTTATCGCCATAACTTTCAATCCACTGGCGCACGACTTTCTCGACGACTGCGGTCCCTTGATAATCATAGCCTGCTTTTGCGTATGAAGATTCAAAATCGGATACTAAAAGTTCAATCCATGTCCGGGCTTTGTCTTCCGACAGCTCCGGGTTTTTTTCTCTCAATTCGATGATTAACTGCTCAATGACTTCTTTCATCGATTCACTTCCCTTCCTTTAATGGGCGGAGCATGGAAATCGGCAGCGCTTCCGTGTATTTGTCGCCGCCCATGCGGTAGCCCCAGGCAAAATTGCCTTTTAAGTAATCAATTTGGAAATAGACATTCGGGTCGCCTTCCACACGGTAGACTTCCCCTGGTTTAAAGTCTTTTGGATCCAGCAGGAACGACGCCGCCATGATGGCTTTGCGCTCGAGCACCGCGAATTCATTGACGATGCCGAGCTGTTCCGCCTTGCGCGCTTTTTCTTTCAGACGGGCGATTTCATTGCGCAGTTCCGTCTCGTCCATTTGTGAATATGGTTTATGTTCACTCATCTTCAAGCTCCTTTTCTTCGATGTACTGGGTGATCACATCGCCCGGGAAGCCTTTTTGGTATAGGCCTTGCTTCACTTTCCGGCTCAGGTCGTTCCCCGACAATTTGCTTTCGTGCTTGCGCCATAGTTTATCCCCTTGCTGGCGGACGCTGTCGAGCCATTGGTCTCCGTCGCGTTCAAGATCCAAGGTTTCGATCGCTTGCTTGATAATCGCGTAAGGATAGCCTTTTCTCATCAATGAATCATTGATTTTTTGTTTGACCTGGCTCGGAGTTTTCGACTGTTCTTTCGCTGAGATTTTTTCCGCAAGGCCTGTGGCGACTTCGAGCTGCTCTTCTTCACTGTAATTGGTTAAGACATCTTTTTGCATAGCCTTATCAATTCCTCTCTTTTGCATATCCTGCTGGATTGCGCGCGGCCCTTTTTTGCCGGATTTGATTTGCGTCCGGAGCAGCGCTTCTGAAAACTGCTGGTCATCGAGGAAGCTGAGTTCGTAAAGCTTCTTGACCGCTTCATCGATGACGGCTTCGCCGAATTCCTTTTCCTTCAGTTTCTTCCGGACTTCGCCCTCGCTGCGCATGCGGAAGCCGAGGTAATGCAACGCTTTATTGAATGCTTTTCGGACTTCATCCTCAAAGTTCATTTCTTCGATCGTCCACTGGTCGAGTTCTTTGCCTTTAGTCAATTGGTAGCGGATGATCAAAGTTTCGTCGACACTGAACGCAAATTTTTCTTCCAAATAAATATTATAGCGTTCCGGATTGTTTTTTCCGCGGGTTATTTTCGTAATGATCGGCATCAATTTCCCCTCGCTTCTTGTTCCATTATACACTTTGACCGGCCTCTTGGCATATGCTTCGCTCGAATTGGGTATGGGATAGAAATGGAGGCGATGGAAATGAAAATAGCGATAACTGGCGGCACCGGATTTCTCGGTTCTGTCTTAACGGAACTGCTGCAAGAAAAAGGCCACGAAGTGTTTATTTTAACACGTTCAGATAAACCAAAGGAATCGGGCATTACATATGTCCGCTGGCTGTCTGAAGGGGCACGCCCAGAAGCACAGCTTGAAGGCATCGATGCGCTGGTCAACTTAGCCGGTACGTCGATCAACGATGGCTTGTGGACAGATAAACAAAAAAAGAAAATTTACGAAAGCCGCGTATCGGCGACAAAAGAAGTGCTGCGCATCATTTCAGCGCTTGAAAAAAAACCGGAAGCGCTCGTCAATGCAAGCGCTGTCGGAATCTATCCTGCTTCTGAACACAAAACTTACACAGAAGCCGACCGCGAATATGGCAATGATTTTCTGGCTGAAACTGTGCTCGCTTGGGAAGGCCTTGCCGAACAAGCGCAAATTGACGGCGTCCGAACATCATATGCACGTCTTGGCATTTTGCTTGGAAAAGAACAAGGTGCACTGCCGTTAATGGCGCTGCCGTATAAGCTATTCGCCGGCGGCACAGTCGGCACTGGCAGGCAATGGCTGTCATGGATCCATGTCCGCGATGCGGCGCGCGCGATCCTGTTCGCCATTGAACAGAAAGAACTCACAGGCCCGTTCAATGTGACAGCGCCGAATCCACAGCGTATGAAAACGGTCGGTAAGGAAATCGGGCGGGCGCTCGGCAGGCCTCATTGGATCCCTGCCCCTTCGTTTGCGTTGAAAGCGGCGCTCGGCGATAAAAGCAGGCTGGTGCTCGAAGGCCAGCGTGCACTGCCAACCGTCCTTCTCGACCATGGATTTAAGTTCGAGTTCCCGAATTTGCCGGAAGCACTGGCTGACATATACAAATAAGCGTATAATGAAGGGATGACCAACTGAAGGACGTGACCTGCATGACTGAAAAACCAATCATTGAAATGGGGCAGAAATTCCCCTTAACCATTAAAAAACTCGGTATCAACGGAGAAGGCATCGGCTTTTTCAAGCGCAATGTCGTCTTTGTTCCCGGCGCACTGCCAGGTGAAGAAGTGACAGCACAAGTGACGATCGTGAAACATAATTTCGCGCAAGCCCGGATATTGAAAATCCGTAAAGCTTCCCCCCACCGCCAGACGCCGCCGTGCCCGATTTTCGAAACATGCGGCGGCTGCCAATTGCAGCATTTATCCTATAGCCAGCAACTCGTCGAAAAGCGCGACTTGGTATTGCAATCACTCGACCGTTATTTGCGCGGGACGGACATCCAAGTACGCGAAACGATCGGCATGGACGACCCTTGGCATTACCGCAATAAGAGCCAGTTCCAAACACGCAAGAAAGACGGCAAAGTAATGGCTGGCTTGTTTGCGGAAGGCTCTCAGCAGCTGCTCGATATCGAACAATGCCTCGTCCAGCATCCGGATACGGTGAAAATCACCAATGCCGCGAAGCGCATCATCGAAGAATTGAACCTATCCATTTACGATGGCAAATCAATGAAAGGGCTGGTGCGCACGATCGCTGTCCGCACGGCAGTCAAAACTGGTGAAATCCAGCTTGTGCTCATTACGACGCGCAAAGACATCCCGAAAGAGAAAGTGCTCGTCGAACGCTTGAGCGCAATCGATTCGAACTTGGTGTCCATCGTCCAAAACGTCAATACTGAGAAAACCTCATTGGTATTTGGCGACACGACGCGTACGCTGTTCGGCAAACCGACCATTCACGAAGAACTCGGCGAATTGTCGTTCGATTTGTCTGCCCGCGCATTTTTCCAATTGAATCCGGAACAGACCGTCAAACTCTACGATGAAATTAAGCGTGCAGCGAAACTGACCGGCAAGGAATCAGTCGTCGATGCGTACTGCGGCGTCGGCACGATTGGCCTATGGCTGGCGGATTCCGCCCGTGAAATCCGCGGCATGGATACCATTCCGGAAAGCATTGCCGATGCAAAAGCCAACGCGAAAAAACAAGGCCACCAAGCGACTTACGTGACAGGCACGGCAGAAAAATGGCTCGAAACCTGGCGTAAGGAAGGTTATGTGCCGGATGTATTAACAGTAGACCCACCGCGCACCGGGCTTGCGGACTCGCTGTTGAAAACCATCTTGAAAGTAAAACCGAAGCGTTTTGTCTACACGTCCTGCAACCCTTCGACACTCGCGAAAGACTTGCAGCAATTGACGAAAGTTTACCGCGTCGAATACATCCAGCCTATCGATATGTTCCCGCAGACTTCGCAAATTGAAGCGGTGTGCTTGTTAACCTTGAAATAAAAAGTTTACCCGCTCTTTGATTCGCGCTTCGCATACTCTAGACTCCAGCCATTGCATTTGATTTTTTAGCAGGTTCTCAGGTTTTGAAAGCATTCACTGCCAGAGCCCAGGTGAAATCAGCTATTCAGGAGGAATTGCCATGAAGCCGTTGATCATCTATTACTCCCATTCCGAAAACAATCAAAAGCTAGCGATAGAACTGCAAAGCCGGATCGGATGCGAGTTGCGCGAAATCAAAGAAAAAAAGAAACGGAAAGATATAGCGATCTTGATGGATTTCCTCATCAAGCGCGACTCCCGATTAGCACCGCTAGATGTTGACTTGAGAGAATACAGCCCGGTGATTTTGCTGGCACCGATTTGGGCTGGAAAAATTGCGGCGCCGATGCGGACCTTCATCAAAAAGTCGAAAGATGATTTAACCGATTACTCGTTTATCACCATTTGCAGCGGTGCACCTGGCCAGCGGGAAAAGATTGGCGCAGAACTGCTTGCGCTCTCCTCCCGCGAACCATCCGCATTAGCTGAGTTGTGGATCAACAACCTGCTCCCTGAAGAACAGCGCAATAAAATTAAGTACACTAATAAGTTCCATCTCAAGCGTGAGCATTTCAGCCAATTCGATCAAGAAATCAGGTTCTTCATTGAAATGGCAATGCACGCAGATCAAGATCCCAAAACGCTGACATAATTTAAGCCACAGGCCAAACCGTTGAATACGGGGCCTGTGGCTTTTTTTATGGAACTAAAAAAGTTTAGGAAGCGTCTGCTTCCTAAACTTTGACAAAACCATATTAATTTCAGAAGTTAGGCCGTTTGTTTGCGCGGCCCTTTAAAAGCGATGATGGTGAACAAAGTCAATAGGATCCCGGTGATCAGCAATAGGAAACTCAGCTGTTCTGTGACTTCAAGGAACAAGCCCCCTGCTGCCGGTCCGATCAAACTACCGACGCTGAATGCCACGCCGCATAATAAATTTCCCGTCGGCAGCAATTCTTTCGGCATCAAGTCAGTCATATAAGAAATGCCGAGCGAAAAAGTCGAACCGACAAACATGCCAGCCACCACAAATAGAACGAGCGTGAGCCAGGCATTTGATTCAAAGAACGTCGCCACTAAAAATGACAGCCCTCCGCCGCTTAGCGCAATCATCAATACCTTTTTCCGGCCGATGCGGTCGCTGAGTTCACCGAGCGGCAATTGTGTTGCAATCGCTCCGATGGAAAAGGCAGCGAGAATATAGGAGACCATGCTGATATCGAATGATTGGCGCAAAGCATAGACCGGATAGATCGCGCTCAGTGATGCTTCCAAAAAACCATAGCCGAGCGGGGGCAAAAA
>NZ_JAPEHT010000173.1 GCF_028823615.1 Planococcus sp. A6 | reverse complement strand
ACGCCCGCTCCCGCTGCTGCGCCTGTCAAACCGGCTGCAATCGGGCCAGCTGCAACGATTGGCCCGATGCCAGGAATCGCCAGCGCGCCAAGCCCGGCCAAGACACCTCCGAGCCCTCCGAGCGCACCACCTGTGGCAGCTCCGGCAGCGGCTCCTTCACCGGCCTGTGTCCCAGTTTCTTCCGTTACGCGCTCTACATCACCCTTATCTTTACTGAGCACTGAAATGTCTTCGTCGCGGTAGCCTTGCCGCTGAAGATCTTCGATGACTTCCACCGCTTCCATTTCCGTACCGTATGCTCCGACCACTCGTGACATATTACTCGCCCTCCATTTCATGTTTTGGAATCTTGTTCATACATCTTAGTGATATATGTTTCCCCGTCGAAGATGCGCTAAACATTTCACAACATCAAAAAACGCCGCCAGCAGATGCTGGCGGCGTCAGTGTTTAAACGAAATGGATCATATGGTATTTTTTCTTGCCGCGCCGGACGATCGCGAATTCATCATCCAAACGGTCTTTTTCATCAACCACGTATTCCAGGTCGCGGATTTTCTCGCCGTTAATCGAAATCGCGCCGTTCGTGATGTCTTCACGTGCTTGGCGTTTCGAAGGAGATACTTTACTGTCGACAATCAAATCGACGATTGGCTTCGCTTGTTTCGCCATCTCGACAGAAGGAACGTCTTTGAAGGCCGCTTTCATTTCGTCTGCGCTCAAACTTTTCAGATCGCCACTGAACAATGCTTTCGTGATGCGCTGGGCATCTGCGAGCGCTTCTTCCCCATGGATAAGCTTGGTCATTTCTTCAGCGAGCACGGTTTGCGCTTTTCTGAGATGCGCTTCCGTTTCAACGCTTTCGGCGAGTGCTTCGATTTCCTGTTTTTCGAGGAAGGTGAAAATCTTCAAGTATTTCACGACATCTGCATCAGCCGTATTGATCCAGAACTGGTAGAACTCGTAAGGGGAGGTCTTTTTCGCATCAAGCCAAACTGCGCCGCCCGCCGTCTTGCCGAATTTTGTGCCGTCCGCTTTTGTTACGAGCGGAATTGTAATCCCAAACGCTTTCGCTTCTTCTTCGTGCGTCTTGCGGATCACTTCAAGACCTGATGTAATATTGCCCCACTGGTCCGACCCGCCGATCTGAACACGGCAATTGTATTCATTGTAAAGATGGTTGAAGTCGATCGCTTGGATTAAGGTATAGGAAAACTCCGTAAACGAAATTCCGCCTTCGAGACGCGATGCGACCGAATCTTTCGCCAGCATGTAATTGACGGAAATTAATTTACCGAAATCGCGCAGGAACTCGATGACGCTCATGCCGCCGATCCAGTCGCGGTTATTGACCATTTTCGCCCCGTTCTCCGTCTGGAAATCAAAGATCTGTTCCATTTGCTTTTTGATCGAATCGACATTGCGGTCGATCTGTTCCGTCGATTGCAATTGGCGCTCTTCGTTGCGTCCAGATGGATCCCCGATCATGCCGGTTGCCCCGCCCACCAAAAGGATCGGTCGATGGCCGTGCAATTGGAAACGACGCAAAGTCAAAAGCGGCACGATATGGCCGATGTGCATGCTGTCGGCAGTCGGGTCGACACCGCAATACAGTGAAATCTTTTCCTGGTCTAGCACTTCTGCCATTCCTTCTTCGTCTGTTTGCTGGTACAGAAGCCCGCGCCAGTTTAAATCGTCGATTAATGCATTTGTCATGTAAATTTCCTCCCTTTATCTGCTTCGCCTAATTGCCAGGACACAAACGACGCATATGCGCGGTACCACCCAGCTTGAAGGACGCGTCCTCCCACTCGAATGTGCCAGACGGGGCACTTCCGCAAACTCCAGGCCTGTAATTCGACGCATGCATTTTGGCCGGTTCGCACCTTCCACCGGCTCTCTGGTTTCAAAATTGCATGCCCTACTGCGGGCCTTTCTCCGTTTGATTATGAAGATTCTATACTGTAGTGTACTTGAATCCTAAAGATTGTCAATATCTTTCGTTTCAATTATCGGATTATGCTATAATGAGAAAGATTTTTAGGAGGGGGATAATGTGCAAGATAAATTAAGAAGATGGTTATTGAAGGCAGAGGAAACAACCGATAGATGGACTTCCCATAAGTGGTTTAGGCGTTTTAAAATCACGACGGGCGTCATTTGGAATTTGGCAATCATTCTAGCTATTATACTGGTGGCGGGCGGCGTGTTTGCCGCATCGGCAGGAGCCGGCTATTTCGCTTCACTGGTGGACGAAGAACAGCTGCGGACTGAAGAGGAAATGCTGTCGGACATCTATAGCTATGAAGAAACTTCCCAATTGTATTTCGCCGACAATACCTACCTTGGCAAACTGCAGACCGACCTTGACCGCGAAGAAACGACTTTGGAAGATGTCTCCGATGTGGCTATCGATGCAGTCCTAGCTACTGAAGATGAGTATTTCTTTGAACATGAAGGAATTGTCCCGAAAGCAATCATGCGTGGCTTGTTTCAAGATGTCTCCAATTCGGACAGCCAATCGGGCGGATCTACTTTAACCCAGCAATTGATCAAAAACCAAATTTTGACAAACGAAGTATCTTATGAGCGTAAAGCGAAAGAAATCCTCTTGGCGATGCGTCTTGAGAAATTCATGAACAAAGAAGATATTATGGAAGCTTATTTGAATATCATCCCATATGGCCGAAATTCAGCGGGCACGAACATCGCCGGAATCGAAACGGCTGCCAAAGGCATATTCGATGTACCTGCAAGCGACTTGAACTTGCCGCAAGCGGCATTCATCGCCGGCATCCCGAAAGCGCCCTTCAGCTATACGCCTTATGCGCGCGGCGGGATTCCTAAAGAAGGAAAAGCTTTAGAACCTGGCCTCAACCGCATGAGAACTGTGCTGTACCGCATGCTTGAAACAGGCTATATCACCGAAGCGGAATATCAAGAAGCTTTGGAGTACGATATTGTCGCAGACTTCAGAACTGGCGAAACCCGCTCATACGAAGATCATCCTTTTGTAACTGCAGAATTAGAGAAACGCGCCACCCGCATCATCATGGATGTGTTGGCTGAACAAAATGGCATTGATCCTGAAACACTGGACCAGGATCAAAACCTCTATGAGGAATATGCAATTTTAGCTGACCGCGCTGTGCGGTCGAATGGCTACCGAATCCATTCGAGTATCAATAAAGAACTGTATATTGCGCAAGAAGAGACACAAAAAGCCTATCAAGGATACGGCACGACTTTATCCGAAGATTATATTGACGAAGACGGCGAAACAAAAACCCGCCCATTGCCTGTTCAAGTGGGCAGCGTCACTTTGGAAAACGCTACCGGCCGCATCTTAAGTTTTGTCGGCGGGCGTGACCACGAAATCGAAAAACTGAACCATGCAACGCAAGCCTATCGCTCGATCGGTTCTACGGTTAAGCCACTGCTCGTTTACGGCCCAGCCTTGGAAAACGGCTTGATCGGTGCGGGAAGCCCGGTGGTCGATGTGAAATTCACACTGAATGATAATGGCAACCCATATGAACCGACGAACTTCATCCCGACAAGCGAGCAAGGTATCATGCCGGCACGCGATGCACTTGCACAATCGCAGAACCTTCCCGCCTTGCGTTTGTTTGCGCAAATGCGCGATGACATGCCGATCCAATACTTGATCGACAATGGCTTCTCGCGCGTAGATGAAGGCGATGGCGTCGTTTCCGCAGCACTTGGCGGCGGCATTGAAGGGTCAGTTGAAGAAGTCGCGAATGCCTATGCGGCTCTTGCCAACGGAGGCAAGCATATGGAAACGACGATGATCGATAAAATTGAAGATGCGGATGGCAATGTCATCTATGAACACGAAGCTGAAGCGAAAGATGTCTTCACGCCTCAAGCTTCTTACGTATTGACCGATATGCTTCGCGATGTCTTCAAGACAGATCGCGGAACGGCCAATCGCGCAAACGGCATGCTGAAGTTCAATGCGGACTTCGCCGGCAAAACAGGAACTACTCAGGAGACAAAAGACGTCTGGCTCGTCGGTTATAACCCGAACATCACGATGGGTGTCTGGCTCGGTTATGATAAAGAGAAATACTCTCTGGATAATTTCAGAAACCAAAACTTGCAGCCATCCGTCCGCGTCAACCAATTATGGGCGAACTTGATGAATGCAACTTATGACGTCGCACCTGACGCTATCGGGTCAGGAGACAAATTCCAGGAACCAGATGGCATCGTCAGCCGCTCGTTCTGCGGAATCTCTGGATTCGCTCCGAACGAAGCTTGTAAAAAAGCCGGCTTGGTCCGCTCCGACTTGTTCATCGCTGATATCATGACGCCTAAAGATGGCGACGACAGCTTGAGCAGCGGCTCATACACGACCATCAACGGCAAACGCTATGCTGCTTTGTCGAATACTCCAAGTGAATTTGTGTCAGGCGGCGGCCTCGGCGTTTCAGAAGAATACGTCGATCGTATGCTCGCTCCATTCGGAGGAGACGCAGGCAAATTATTCCCTGGCAGTTCACGATTCAGCAACGTCGTCTCCAGCGCCAATTTCGATGCAGACAGCGCGGCCCCTGCCCCAGTCGGCACTTCGATCAATGGACGCACAATCACGTGGAGCGATTCCGCTTCAAACGATGTCGTCGGTTACCGCGTATTCCGCGGTGGCAGCAGAGTCGCTTCAGTTTCAGAATCGAGCAGCAACTCCTTTAGCGCACCTGGACCTGGAACTTATACAGTCGTCGCAGTGGATATTACAGGCCGTCAATCGGCAACATCCAACGGCGTGACGATTGCAGCGCCAAAACCGGAACCTGCTCCTGAACCAGAACCTGCTCCTGCCCCGGAACCGGAACCTGAAAGAGAAGAGACTCCGGCGCCAGCGCAAGAAACAGAAAGACAAGAGCCGGAAGAGGAGCCTGAAGAAGAACCGGCTGAGGAAGAACCAGCCGAAGAAACTCCAGCTCCAGAAGAACCGGAAGAAGAACCTGAAGAAGAGGAAGAAGCACCACCTGAAGAACCGGAACAACCAGAAGAGCAGTCAGAACCTGACACGGAAACTCCAGAGAACGAAGAAGACGCAGCATGACAAAAGC
>NZ_JAPEHT010000172.1 GCF_028823615.1 Planococcus sp. A6 | reverse complement strand
AAGATGAACCGGCTGAACCATCGGAATCGAATCCGGAACTTGATAAAGAAAAAGAGAAGCTGCTGAAAAAGTTGGCCGAAAAAAAGAAACGCACAACGAAAGATGCCTCCACTTCTTAATCAGAAAAGCCAAAAGCCCGGTCCGATTTCCTCTCGTTGGAATATCAGAACGGGCTTTTTTTGGTTCATCTTTTATTCTTTTTTCTCTCTCTTTTGGATATCCGAAGGCGACAAGTAAAACCCCGTCACCACCCCGATTTTGGGGTGGTGTATAACTGGGCACTGTCGGATTTTTTTACGCAGCAATCTCTTGGATCTGCCGTTCGTTTTTTCTAGCCAATTGTTTTTCGAGATCCCCTTCAGCAATCAAAACGAAAAAGTTCAGTGAGAGTGCCCATTTATACGCACCGATTTTTTCTGCAAAAAAGTCACTGCCTTCTTTTGGGTTTCCTGCTGGGGCTAATGAACAGCAAAACAGTCGTAAAGGTGAAAAAAGTGAGAAAGAGCATAAGGGAAACGTGTCCCCATTTGCAATGGGGAACTAGGCAGAGCCTAGTGTTTAGTTGGGTACATCAAATTTTGATTTTGGCACAGTTTTGTGCCAGAAAAAAAACGCCTTTGGCACAAGTTTGTGCCAGCTTTTTTTCATCAATTTTACCTGTTCCCTTTTTTCTTGAAGCCAATTTGAGTTTAAAAAAACAATTGAATTCAATATTATTTTTAGAAAAAAAGAATGAGATTTGCGTGGCGATTGACAGCGACAAAAATTCCGGAGTGCCCAGTTATACACCACCCTAAAATTAGAGTGGTTTCTGGAACTTTTATGTCGCCTCCGGATGTAGAAATAATAATGATTCGTTCGCAAATGTAGGGAGTTAGCCAATCTCTAGTTGGTTTATATATCCTGAATTATCGTAAGTTCCTTAACCCCAAAAACGTAAAAGGTGCTGATTCATAGCATCTTCTTTTTTTATTTATCTAGAAATGCTATTAAATTAGTATCTTTCAGCCTAAGAGAAGCATAAAATAAAGGTATATTTAACTTTGATTAAAGCTAAATTTAAGGGGGGGGGAAGTATGCGGATTCCAATCAGTCGGTTAGTTAAGGAGTTGAATCTTGAAGCCCACCAACTTCGAGAATGGGAAAAACGGGGGTGGCTTGGTGAAGTCGTGAAAGACCCTCGGCAGAACCAGCAACGGGTTTATACAGAAGAACAAGTGGAACGAATTCAATTGATTGCCAACACTATTCAAGTGCAACGAGAAAAAGGTATTAAACGAACAGACTTAGCGGAAGTTGAAGCTAAGTTATTGGAACAGTTCGGGGGCGAAGTAAAGCAAATCGATACAGATTTAGTGGTTGCTCCGCAATCGCTCAATCAGATTGTTGAATTGCTGATGGGGCAGAACCAGAAAATCAACGAGCTGCAGCAACTCATGGAACAGCAGCCGAAAAATCATTTGCCGGATCCGGTGGATCATACGAATCTCATTACGGATATGAAAAACGAACTGAAAAAGAGTCAAGAACGAGAAGAACAACTGCTAGCCATCGTCCAGCAGTTGAAAAATGATTTGGATGAATTGAAAAAAGCCCCAGCAAAATCCAAATGGAAGTTTTGGGGCAAAGACTAGGGTAAGCTATTTAATTTGTAGAGTCCTGTTTTTTATAGTTTTTACTAGCTTCTTCTAATTCTTTATATTTACAGCATCGATCTTTCATTCGATTTCTTTCATTTTCGTTTTCTTTATCTGTTCCTGTCATAATCTCGTACAATTCATTAGCAGCTGAAATAATTTGGGAAGTGTTTTTTCGTATAAACCTTGCTTGATTTAATAAGATATTTTTATATTTAGTATCGGATTCAGTATTAATATCATATCGGATTAATCCAGATGGATGGACAGGAATCATATTATTTAAATTAATAGCTCCATATTTTCCGCCCTCTACTTTAATAAAATCTTTATCATTTTTCATGTGTTCAAACTTTTTTTTCGGAGAAGCTAGAGGAGCGAAATAATCACAACCATTAATTTTCATCAAAATACCGATATATTTTCTACTTTTAGCGCCAGGGTGATCTTTTTCTTTACGTACTGTTTCGTCAATTTCACGTAGATACTCAATATATTCGCGATCTACCTCATAAATAAAAATTTTTTTCATATTATTTCTCCATAGAAAAAGGCGGCAAGTTTATTGCCGCCTTTTTCTTGCCCACTTTTGTGGTAGGGCTTCTCCACTTTTTTGTTGTCCACTAATTTGGCAGGACCTCTCCGCTCTTTCATTGTCCACTAATCTGGCAGGACCTCTCCGCTCTTTCATTGTCCACTATCTGGCAGGACCTCTCCGCTTTATATACTTAATATATCAAGAGCCTGCTAAGTTTTCAAGAGATTTGATTAAACCAGCAAATAATAATTTCCTATACTATTCAGTTTCTTCAGAGTCTGATGATATTTCAATGTCATAATTTGAATTACTATTACTTGAAACTGCAGTTCTGTACATTCTAGTAATGAAATCATTAACTATCAAAGTCAAGGGTTCTCCAATAGCTTGTTTATAGTTAAATCCTAATAATTGCATAGTTTTTAATGTATCAACGTCTATTAAGCTAGTGAATTGTTCCATGTCTTTCTTAGTTTTATCATCATCTTCATTTTCTCCCATATTGGAAATTAGTTCTAAAACTCGATTAAAAGTATTTCTTAAATATTCAATGTTATCGTCTGTAATATTAATTTTTTCATATTCTTCTTTATATCCTAATGCAACTCTTTTCAATTCCTGATTTTCACTAATTAAATCATTAATTAGTTCCTCATACTTTACAATTGTTGCTTCCTTGTCTTTACCACCTTTAAAAGTTTTTACTGAGTCGATTACGTATTTACTGGTATCAGAAGCCATAACAGAATTTAAAGTTTGTGCTAATCCTACAACATAAGTTGGGTCTATCATGAAGTCCCCCCCTTTTTAATCTTAATACCTCAGATTGTTAATTATTGTAACACTTCATTTAGAAAAAGTATGAAAAATGATATAATAATTGGAAAAATAAGAATAGTAGGGATAATAATGACTCAAAAATATGTTCCCCCAAGATATGGAGAAAACTCATTTAGTTGCCCAACTTGTTCAGCCCACACTCAGCAACACTGGTATGAAATTAAACTATTTGGACCTAACGTGGTCGAATATAAAGCATTTGCAGGTTTAAGAGAAGTTCAAGATGACATAGGCGAAACATGGGATTCAATAAAGGAAAATGGATATTTTGCTGATAATCTTGGTGCGGTGAGCAAATGTCTTGTGTGCGAAGAAGTTGCAGTTTGGGTGGAAGGGAAGATAGTTTACCCACTCACTCACTTGGCACCCTTACCAAATTTAGATATGCCAGAGGATGTTATGAAAATCTATGTTGAAGCAAGAAAAGTGAGCACCTTGTCACCGACTGCATCTACTGCATTATTGCGGTTGGCTCTAGAAAAGCTTTTACCGCAAGTTGGAGCGCAAAAAGCAAAAATTGACACTATGATTGGTGACTTAGTAAGTCAGGGACTTCCGAAAGAAGTCGAAAAAGCTTTAGACAGTTTGAGAGTGATTGGTAATGAAGCCGTCCATCCTGGAACAATTGATTTGAAAGATAATACGGATGTTTCCATTGCTTTATTCAAATTATTAAATGTGGTAGTAGATCGAATGATTACTCAAAAAAGGGAGATTGATGAAATATACAGTCTTATACCAGAAAATAAGCTAAAAGGTATCGAAGATAGAAATAATAGAGCTTTAAAGATACAAAAAAACGAGTAGTATTTTGACTTACTACTTTTCGAATGTAACTTAATACATATTAAGTTACATTCAAAACCTCTATTTTATTAACTTCCCAAGAAGTACGAGTAAAACTGAACACACGCTAAAAAATGATACATTCAAAACCCCTATTTTAGTAATCTGATTCTAAATAAGATTTATTAGAAAAAGTCCGAATAGGTGATTAACCAGAATTCGTCTTCTTACTGCTGCACTATAAAAAAAGGGACCTCCGTCCAAGGGTCCCTTTTTATTTCTCTATCTAATTTTTTCCCTTGCGTGGTTTGGCCCAAAAACAGAAAACTTTACTGCCTTTCGGATAAATCCGAACTCCATTCTTAGTGATGTAAGGGGTACAGATCCATACCTTCCCTTCATCGTTTGTATCACCAATTTTATGTTTTTCCATGCTATCGACCTCCCAATATAGTGCTTGCAAGTGGTCGAAGCTAGTGATACTTTAAATATACCAATTATATTTTGAACGGGACGGATTTCGGATCGTTCTATATCACTTAGCTGTAGACCCCCTGCAAGAGGAGAGTCTGCAGCTCTTTTTTTGTTTTCTCAAGATTAATCACACAACCTTTCTCAATTAAAATTTTATAAGAATTATTACAATCGACTTTCTAATTAACTCGCACATTTGATTATCTCAGATCGTGGTATGTAACACTTATAATTAATTTAACGATATTCAAAACAGTTGTCAAGTCTTTTTATTCAAAAAAGATGAAAAAATTGTCTTAAATGTGAATAAGAAGAATACAACACTATATATAGTCTCAACCATTGTACCATTTACCATATATGCTGTATTGTATATTCACGCAAAAACTCGAAGGTTGGTACTAAGGTATTATTAAAGAACATTTTAAGCAGGTAAAAATCATATCAAAAGTAAATTATTGACTCAGTCTAAATTTTTATTAAAAGCTTATACCTTAATTATTATTAGAACTTTGAGTAATGGTCTGCTTAATTTGAGTGAGGAGTGAAAAGTTGGTTACTAAAAAAGGCGAACTTAAAGATGTGCAACCTATTCGGTCGCTGGAAAAGATCGAGGATATGAAATGGAGTTTGAAAAAGTGGTGCAGCGAACGAGATTATATTTTATTTCTCCTGGGCATTAATTCTGGCTTGCGGGTAGGTGATCTATTAACTATCCAGACAAGCGAGATCCAAGGCAAACAAGTTGTGTCGTTACGTGAAGGGAAGACCGGAAAACGCCGTACAATTCATCTCGGCAATATTTTCGATGAACTAGATGCTTATATTCGCAAGTTAGAGGGCACTAAGTGGCTTTTCCCAAGTCGAAAGGGAAATGGACCAATTACACGTGTTCAAGCGTACAGACAGCTTCAGAAGGCCGCACAAATGGTCGATATCTCGGTAGGCATTGGCACCCATACCTTGCGCAAAACATTTGGCTACTGGCATTACAAGCAGTTTAAAGACATTGCTGAGCTACAGAATATCTTGAACCATGCCCATCCGCAAATCACCTTGCGCTATATCGGCATCACAGACGAGCAAATTGAGAGCAATTTAAAAGCATTTCGCCTGTAAAACT
>NZ_JAPEHT010000171.1 GCF_028823615.1 Planococcus sp. A6 | reverse complement strand
AAATGCTTCATGCTTTGTAGCTCATATCATTTGGAACAAGAGAAGGCGATAGTGAGTACTAGTTTCACCACAAGCTTCTTGACTCAAATGCTATAGGACTAGATGCTTCATCGCAGGAAGCGATTTCCCCGCTAGCCGGCAACTAGTTACAGAAGCAGAGCTGACTAAACGCACCCGAATCAATGGAATCTCACAGCCGCCGAGCGTAAGCGGGTGAGCCGACGCAATAAGACAGGTGCTCTCCCTGGCTTGTTGCCAAAGGCCAACCCAAAGCAGGGCGGCGACTACCAAAGCGACGCTTATATCAATGCGCCGGAACATTTCCACACCCAAACACTCACTATCTCCACCTTAAGAAACCGCTCCATTGCATGCCTATATTTTAAGACAATAAAAAATGGACTCTTCCGAAGAAGAGTCCATTGAAAGGTTAAGGGTTAATTAAGCTTTTGATACGTTAGTAGCTTGAAGACCGCGTTGGCCTTGCTCGATGTCAAAAGTAACTTCTTGACCTTCGTCAAGAGTTTTGAATCCTTCGCTTTGGATAGCTGAGAAGTGTACGAATACGTCGTCTCCGCCTTCGCGCTCGATGAAGCCGAATCCTTTTTCTGAGTTAAACCATTTTACTTTACCTTGTTCCATGTGTGTTTCCTCCTCGTATGCTAATGCATACATTGTATTACTATCCTTGCTCAAATCCTTCAGATAAAATCTGATACTTAATGAAAAGCCATCGAACAAAAATAATTCTTCCTTAGAATAGCACGGTACTCTTTGGAATGCAAGGGTTAAGTTCAGTTGCTTCTTTTTACCGCGATTCGTTATAGTTGAATGAAGAGCGATAGGAGGGGGATCGATGCAGCGGATTATGGTGATCGGTGTGTCAGCGGGAGCCGGCAAATCAACATTTGCAAGACGTTTAGGAAAAGTGGCCAATCTGCCGGTGTATCATTTGGATGCGTATTATTGGAAGCCGGGCTGGGTTGAAGCAGAGGAGAAAGAATTTCGGCACAAGCAGCAGGAGCTGGTGAACGAGCAGCGCTGGATCATTGAAGGGAATTATAATAGCACGGCCGCTATCCGCTTGGCAGCTTGCGATGCACTTATCCAATTGCAGCTTCCGCTGTGGCGCTGTATATGGCGTGTACTGAAAAGACGTATCCAATACCGTAAGAAAGCTAGGCCGGATATGGCGCCGGGATGTCCTGAAAAGCTGGATTATGAATTCTTGAAGTTTATTGTGACGACCTATCAAGAGCGGCAAAAATCGCAACACCATTTAATAGAAGAATTTATTAGGAAGTATCCTGAAAAACAGGTGTATATCCTCCGTACACAAAAGGAAATTGAGGCTTTTTTTGGACAGGTCGGTAAATAGTTTCAATTTTACAGTCAATTGAAAAAACTTGGAGACGATGGATAGGGAACATGGTATTCTGATAGTACGAAAGAAACGAGGGGGAATGGGCTTTGAAAGACCGCCTATATGAAGGTACACTGACCAATGTGCGCATGCACAAACAGGTGCCAATGTATATGAAGCGCCTGTACCTGGAGGATTTGGCTGAAATCGAACGGGTTCAGCAAACGGTTATCGACTCGCTGCCAGAGAAAAATACGTTGCAGCCGTTGTCGACTGAAGAATTTCTGTTTATTTTGCAGCATAACGGGCTGATTGTCGGGGCTTTTGTGGAAGGAGAGCTGGTGGCTTTTCGGGCACTGCTCGTTCCGGAAATTGACGAGGAGCATCTCGGGCGCGATATCGGGCTTTCTGAAGAGGAGCTTGGCAACATGATTTATCAGGAAATTTCGGCTGTTGCTCCCGATTACCGAGGAAATCGACTTCAGCAGAAGTTGGCCGAAGTGGTCATGAAGGAATTGAAGAAACTGGAGAAAAAATTCCGCTACGTGGCCTGCACAGTGGCACCGATGAATATCCCGAGTCTGAAAGATAAATTTACGCAGCACATGCACATCGCTGCGTTAAAGAAGAAGTACGACGGCCTGGAACGCTATATCCTCGTAAAAGATCTCGAACAGCCGAATGCAGATTACGGCAATCAAGTCACGGTACCGATCGACGATATACAAAAACAGCAAGAATTACTAAATGAAGGATATGTTGGAATCGGCTTCCAGATGGTCAAAGGCTTTCATGCGCTACAATTTGCCAAACCTCTTAGTTGATCGGTAATTTTTTTAAAAAAGCGACTCGAATTGTGGAACACTCTAGCGCTTTCCTGTAAAATTATCAGAAATTCACATAAATTTATCTTCAAGAGGAGTTACGATATGAAGTTGCAATTTGCACAAATTCCCGGGGTACGCATATTAAAATCATTCGGGCCAGAGTCAGTGGACATCCAAGCGATTGTCTATAACTCTTCGGCTGCACGGAATGGTTCTGCATTTTTTTGCGTCGTCGGGGAAAATACAGACGGACATCTATACATAGAGCCTGCCATCGAAAACGGTGCGCAGGCGATTATCGGCTCCAATGAGGAAATTCTATCCCATCAAGCCAAGCGTTATCCTTCTGTCAGCTTTGTGCTGGTGGCGGATGTGCGCAATGCACTCGCACACACCTCAGATTTCTTTTTCGGCTCGCCGCAGCATGATTTGTTTAAAATCGGCGTGACGGGAACAAACGGCAAGACTACAACGGCTACCTATGCCCGTAATTTGTTCAATTTGCTGGGAACACCTTGTGGATTTATCGGCACAACGGGCGTCGAGACAGCTCAAGGCAAAGTGCCGTTCGAGAAAAGTACGCCAACCACGCCAATCGCTTCAGACATCCACCAGATCTTCTCCATGCTGGTCGATGCCGACACGCAGGCAGTGGCGATGGAAGTGTCTTCGACTGCGCTGGATCAGCAGCGGGTGGAAGGAATCATTTTCGATGTAGCCATCCATACGAATTTATCCGAGGAGCACCTCGAGTATCATAAAACTTTTGAACATTACCGGGAGTCTAAGTTGAAGTTGTTCGAGCGTGCGAAAGCAGCTGTCGTCAATCTCGACGATCCCGGTTTAAGCGGTGGCATTTTAGCAGTGGCGGATTACCCGGTGTTGAGCTATAGCCAAGATCCGTCGAGCGGTGCTGACCTGATTTGGGGAAATTACAGCGCATCTGCACAAGGCATGCGTTTTGAGTTGAATTATAGAGGCGATATTCGGATAATCGAAGCTCCGCTATTTGGCGACTACAATGCCGCGAATTTGACGGCGGCGATTGCGACTGCCTTACACGCAGGGCATTCAATCGACCAAATCATTGCGGTCTTGCCGGATATGCCTCAAGTAGAAGGGCGTTTTCAAGTGATCAGAGGCCCTGAAGAACGGACCATCATTTTGGATTATGCCCATACTCCAGTCGCGATCGATGCGGTCTTGGCGGAAGCCCGTAAATTGCCCCATCGCCGCCTGATCGCGCTTATTGCCGGAATCGGTATCCGGGATTTTGCCAAGATGCCGAAAATGGCAAAAGCGTCTGAAGGGAAAGCGGATGTCTTGGTCGTTACAGTTGACCATCCGGGTTACAACGACCCGGAAGAAGTTGTTTCGGAAGTGATCAAAGGCTTCAGTGTCCCGTACATGCAAAAAGTGCTGAAGGCGCCAACGCGCAAACAGGCAGTGGAAAAAGCGCTAGCGGAAAGCGGGCCGGAAGACATCATCTTGCTGTCGAGCGGCTGCATCAACGGCGCCCAGATAATCAAAGGGGAACATATCCCGCATTCAGATGAAGCGATAATCGAAGCGTCTTTTTTCGGGTGGAATGTGTTTAATAGAAGAGAAGCTAATTAAAGAATAAGAATTGGAGTGAATGGAATGCAGTATCGTACAGAAAAAGACACGATCGGTGAAATTCAAGTTGAAGCTGACAAAATGTGGGGCGCGCAAACTCAGCGCAGCGTCCAAAACTTTGCCATCGGAACAGAACGTATGCCCCATGAAGTGGTCATGGCATTTGCTCAATTGAAAAAAGCGACAGCTAAAGCGAATCACAAGCTCGGTAAGATGTCCGACGCAAAAATGCGCGCCATTGAAACAGCTGCGAACGAAGTGATCGAAGGCAAATGGAACGACCATTTCCCGCTCGTCGTTTGGCAGACAGGAAGCGGCACGCAGTCCAATATGAACATGAACGAAGTATTGGCGCGCCGCGGAAACGAAATTTTGGCGGAACAGGGGTCGGATGAAAAACTTCACCCGAACGACGACGTCAATATGTCCCAAAGCTCGAACGATACATATCCGACAGCGATGCACGTTGCCGGCGTTCTAGCAGTAACGGAGCAATTGATTCCAGCGGTCCAGAAGTTGAAAGCGACTTTGGATGAAAAAGCGAAGAAATTCGACGACGTCATCAAAATCGGCCGCACGCACTTGCAAGATGCCACACCGCTCACATTGGGTCAGGAAATCAGCGGCTGGCGCCATATGTTAGAGAAAAGCGAGCGCATGATCAAAGAAAGCGTCGAGCATATGCGTGAACTTGCAATCGGCGGAACAGCTGTCGGAACGGGCATCAACGCAGACCCGAAATTCGGCGGCTATGTTGCGGAATTCATCGCAGAAGCGGTCGGCACGGAGTTCACTTCAGCGGAAAATAAATTCCATGCACTGACAAGCCACGATGAAATGGTTTATGTGCACGGTGCGGTCAAAGCACTTGCGGCGGATGCGATGAAGATTGCCAACGACGTACGCTGGCTCGCAAGCGGCCCGCGCAGCGGCATCGGCGAAATCACGATTCCGGCAAATGAGCCGGGTAGCTCGATTATGCCAGGGAAAGTCAACCCGACGCAAAGCGAAGCCTTGACGATGGTATCGGCTCAGGTCATGGGCAACGATGCAGCAATCGGATTTGCAGCAAGCCAGGGGAACTTTGAACTCAATGTCTTCAAACCGGTCATTGCATACAACTTCCTGCAATCGGTCCGCCTGTTGACGGATTCACTTGTTTCTTTCAACGATAATTGTGCAATCGGCATCGAAGCGAACTTGGACGTCATCGAAAACCACGTGAAGAATTCCTTGATGCTCGTCACTTCTCTCAACCCGCATATCGGTTACGAAAAAGCAGCAGCGATTGCTAAGCAAGCACATAACGAAGGCACGACGCTGAAAGAATCAGCAGTCAAGAGCGGCCATTTGACGGCGGAGCAATTCGACGAATGGGTTCGCCCGGAGAATATGGTAGGAAAATAATGCAAACAGCCGGGATTTTCCCGGCTGTTTTTTTGTGGAACAAGGAGTTTCAGGGCAGGAAATAGAAGTAGAGGGAACGAGAGTGATGAAATCGCTCCAGGCGG
>NZ_JAPEHT010000170.1 GCF_028823615.1 Planococcus sp. A6 | reverse complement strand
GCGACGTCGCTGCTCTTTTTTGCTTTGAATAAATGAAGTATTCAAGGCATCAATTGCAGATTTGATCAGTAGCGGCTGTGCAGCCAACACTGCCTACAAGAGCGCATATCGCAGTAAGGCCAAGACCGCCCCGAGGCCAACTGTGATTTCTTCTTGAGTGGATGCCTTGCCCAATATTGTTACGCAATCATTTTGCGCGCAGCAGGAGCGGTCTGTCATTTATTGGTTGATCAACATACGTGTTATAATACCGCTAACTAGAATAGAGGAGGAGTTCAATATGCTACCAACAAATTTGACAGAAGCGCTAAACGCTCAATTCAATAACGAACTTCAGGCAGCACATGCGTACACAGCGATGGCGTCGTACTTTTCCGGAAAAGGGTATCACGGATTTGCCAACTTCTATTTGATTCAATCAAGAGAAGAACACGTTCATGCGATGAAATTCTATCATTATTTGGTGACGATGGATGAACAGCCCGTACTTCAGGCGTTAACAGAACCAAGAAACGAATATGCAAATGCCCTGGATGTTGTGGAAGCGTCACTTGCGCAGGAAAAGTCAGTGACGGCAAACATATATAAATTAGTAAGTTTGGCGGATGAACTGCAGGAACATGCCACCTTATCCTTTTTGGATTGGTTCATTGAAGAACAAATGGAAGAAGAAAAGATGTTCCGGGATATGATCATCCGCATAAAAGGCATCGAAGAAGGCGGCGAGTATTTCCTGAAAATGGACGACGAGTTTGCTGCAAGAAAACTGGAAGAATAATTCGCACAGAAAAAGCACACAGCTGATTGTGTGCTTTTTTGTGCGAATTATAAATTCTTCATTATTCCCCTTCACTTAAGGAGTGATCATTTTCTAACCAATCAACAATCAAATCGACAATGATTTCTTGTTGTTCACTAACGGTGATCTGCGCCTCATTGTCGCCGGACTGACTGCCATATACGCCAAAATAGGCGTGGTTTCCGCCTGGAATTTCAATGAAATCTGTTGTTTCCGGCAAGTTCGAGCTGTTTTCCTTAATTTTTTCAGGCGTACTTAAGCCGTCTTCTGAACCGCTTATGGATAAAACGGGTAAGGTGGATTCGCTTAAATAGTCATTGCTTGCTGCGTATGCCCCGAGTAATATGAGCCCGTTGACGCGATCTAAATGTTGATCGGCATACATAGCGGCTGCTGCGCCTCCCATGGAATGGCCCGAAACATACCATTCGATGCTGTCGTCACTTTCTATTATTTCATCAGCTTTTGACACATCTAGAATTGATAAATTTAATCTGACTGAAGGGATGGCGACCGTGATATTTTGCTTTGATAATTCTTGTGCCAAATAGCCGTATGCTTCAGGTTCGACTTTTGCGCCGGGATAGAGGATTAACCCTTTTTCTGCACTTTCTGCTCTATAGATATACCATCCGTCCTCAGGTTCTATAACTTCCTCCATTTCGATTTGATCAGCATCTACCGCTTCAAATGTATTTTGAGACCATATAAAAAAGATAGTGAAGCTCAGAATTACGAGTAAAGCCAGTGTGAAAAGCAAGATGAATAGGGTTTTTTTGTTTAGAATTTTTTTCATCCTCATTACCGAATTATTCCTAATCCAAACAAGTAGAAAGATATAGACAATCCACTAATTAGGACTATAAATAATTTTCCTTTCTGGGTTTTTTGAAAGTATTAATTTAATTCGTATTAAATTAAAGCTTCATCCAACTTAAGTATGGATATTAAAGGGATGCAATTACTAATATGCATCAGTTAATCTTTCACTTTTCCTTTGAAATATAGGCGCAAGCGCAAAAAAAAGCAGCCGAAGTTACTCTTGCCTAGAAGGTTTGCTAAACAATTTGTTCTTGAAGCCAAGAAACTTTGAGAGCAATTCGAAAGGTGCTTTATTTCTCTTTTTGCTCCGAATCTTTTCTATAGTTAGCTTTTAAGGTTGTATTAATATTAATTAAAGCCATTAATATAAAACCAAGCATTATGAAAGTTACAATTTCACCTGTGAAAAAAGATACAATTCCTAATATCATGGCGTATACCCCGTACCACCTATTGTTCATATGTAAGATCTCTCCTTCGCTTATTATAGTTTTAGTAAACACAATATTTACTTAAGGATACCAGAATATCCAATTGGCGTATTAGCTCAAAGATAAAACGAAAGGACAGACAAAAAAGAGCGGCCACAGCCACTCTTTTCTAAAGCGTTTATCCAACAATCGAGTTAGTTTGCTGAACTCTTATTTAGTTAGTAGCTGGAAGGCTTTATATAGGTAATACAAATATAGAAACGCCCAAAATAAATATCGTAGTGATCAACAGTAACTTAAAGTGTTCGGTTTTCTTATTAATTAACATTTCAACTAGCTGTACAACATTTGATAACCCTACGGAAAGGAGCATACTGAAAAGTAAAATATTCATATTGTCTGGTGAAGGCCTCTCAGTCGTTAGCGCTGCCACAGAAACGAATATAACTCGAAAGGCAAAGTAAGTTGCAACTACATTTGTAAAAACCTTTAAGAAAAAAAAAAACCTTACTTTTTCTATATTCTGTTTGAATTTTATCTAATATCTTCACTTTCGCCACTTCACTCCTTTATTAATAATCTAATCGGTTTGTTTAAACTAACATGCCAGTAAATATTACATCAGAACACCGTTTGCCGCTTTATTTAATTTTTCAATAAGGGCATTAAATCCTTATGAATCAATTAGTTATTGGGATTTTATCTTTGTTAAGTGGAACATATGATTGCTAGCAATGTCTACACAAGAATATTGTTCGGTTATAAAAATAGAGATCGGAGTCAATCAATAAAAATTAGAACTAGTGTAAGGCGCGCTGAAGAAAATAAAGAATAGTTAATATTAAGTTATAGAGTAAGAAAAAGTAGTAAACATCCTATCAGAGAAGAAGGTTTCAATTTTTTCTCTAGCTCTTTTTACGTGTCTCATAATTCTTTTCAAAATCAATTTATTGTTAGCGTTGGCTAATAATGATTTTGAAAGGAATCGGGTAAATTTTTAATTTGAATGCATGAAAAATATTCCATTTTATATGATATATTTATGGTGTTATTCAGCACTTAAAGTAGGCAAAGGGGCGTTTATATTGCAATTAACTATTCGCACGACAGGAGACAATGTCAAAGCGGTCTCATACTTACTAGCAAAAAATCCAAATAATTTATACGAAAGAAACCAAAAAGGGCACATGGTACGTATGTTTTACAGCAAGTTTACCGATAAAGAGCTCGAGATGACCATTTTTGTTACGCTAGATCCGATTGAAATGAGCCAGAATGGATCGAATTCCTACGACATTACCCATTATATTAACGATCGAGAATTTGCCGTCAGCAGTATTTTTCTATCAATGATTCGTTCGGCTCTCGGAACAGCGTTGAACGGCCAGCCAAAAGAAGAGTATACGGAATGGGTCACCTATTCATTTCCATTCACTTTTGAACTTGGACCGGTCAATTCATCTTTGTCAGACCAGCAATTGATAGCTTTGTTTGAATCGATGGACTATCAAGTGCAGATAACCCGACCCGACATTCAATATTCTTTTCAATTAAAAGAAAAAAGTACAGTGCGGATGATCTCGTTAACTGGGGAGCAAACATTACAGAATGCACTGCGTCACCTATTTGTGTTGATTCCAGTGATTGACGACTACAAGCATTATTACATTGATGAAAAAGAGATTGAGAAAATCAGCAGATACGGAGAAGGCTGGCTCGAGCAACACCCGATGCGGGAAACCATCTACCGGCGTGCACTTCGTTTCAAAGAAGTCTATAGCCTGGTCGAGAATAGCAACGGAGAAGCAACTGTGGAAAAAACGCAAGCAACTGAACGCATAAGAGGCACTTCTTTGAATGAACTGCGCTATGCAAAAATCTCTGAAACAGCGGCAGCCTTGAAACCGAAAAGCATCGTTGATTTTGGCTCGGGAGAAGGAAAGTTGGCAGTCAAACTGGGCTTTATTGACGGAGTGAAAGAAGTGTTGGCTGTGGAGCCGTCTCAAGTGGAGACGATGAAGGCGGTGCGGCGCTTTGACAAAGTGGAAGATAAAGAGAATTTCGTGGAACCGGAAACCTTATGGGGGTCGCTGTATTATTTTGATGAGCGCTTGAAAGAGAAAGATCTGATGATTTTGTGTGAGGTCATTGAGCATATCGACGAGCCACGGTTGCCTAAAGTGTTCGATTTAATCTTGCATCACTATGCGCCGAAATCACTCATCGTAACGACCCCAAACCGCGAGTACAATGAAGTTTACGATATGGACGATCATTTTCGCCATGCCGACCACCGATTCGAATGGACACGGCAGGAATTCCGGAATTGGTGCAAGAAAATCAACTACGCGGGATTGTATGAAATCGAATTTGCAGGAATTGGAGAAGAGGATCCAGAACAGGGATGTCCAACGCAAATGTGTGTGTTCAAAAGGAAGGTGGCTATTTGATGAGAATTGGCTTGCCGTACGGAGGGATCGTTTTACTAATAGGACCGTCCAATAGCGGGAAATCCACTTTACTGAAAAGGCTGGTGGAAGAAGAGAAGATTTTACCATCGGAAGTCGTAAGTTCCGATGAATTCAGGGTTTTGGTGAGTGACAAGGAATTTATCGATTGGCGCAACCGTCCGCAAGATGAAGCTGCCGGGCTATTGGATGAATACCAGGAGATTTCAGCAGAAGCTTTTGCCATGATGGACACGGTCATTGAAGCCAGATGCCGGTTAAACAAATTGGTGATGGTTGATGCCACACATCTCCGTTCAGAAGACCGTAAAAGATACATAGCGCTTGCTAAAAAGAACCATGTAGCGATTCAGGCGATTGTTTTTGATGTGCCAGAGCGAATTTTGACTGACAGGGATGAAGACCGTGATAACCCACGGGGAAAACGCCGCATCAAGCAACAATATCAGATTTTCCGCAATGAAAAACGCTTTATTAAAAAAGAGGGCTTTGCTTCTGTTTATACAATAAAAGATATATTGGATGTGGAAGTATTCAGGCATCCCAATCCAGTTGAAGTGGAGATAGAAAATGGCATCGACATTATCGGCGATGTCCATGGATGCTACGATGAGCTGATTGAACTGCTGGAAAAAATCGGTTATGCGGAAAGCGAAGAAGGCTTCTATGAGCATCCGGAAGGTCGCAAATTCGTTTCGATCGGTGATGTCATGAGCAGAGGACCGGCTTCGCTTGAGACGATGCGCTTCTTCCTCAAGCATGTCAAGAGCGGCCGGGCTCTGATGGTCGACAGCAACCACGGCTGGAAAATCGCCAGGTGGCTGGACGGGCGGCAAGTGGTCTTGAGCCATGGGGATGAACGAGTGGAAGAAGAGTTGTCGGTTTACGAAGAACGCGAAGGAATAGAAAAGGCTCAAAAGCTGAAGCTGCAATTAAAAGAGTTTCTGCTAGAGGCGC